>JAQVZR010000275.1 GCA_028708105.1 Desulfoplanes sp.
CCAGAGACAACGTCATCCGGCGTGAAATGCGCCTTACGGACGGCAATCTCTTCAGCGGTGCGGGCCTGAACAGGTCCAATGTCCGCCTGACCAAACTGGACTTTTTTGAAACGGTCAATATTGAAACCGTGCCCACCAAGGAACCTGACCAGATGGACCTCATCGTCAAGGTCAAAGAAAAATCCACAGGTATGATCAGCGCAGGAGCCGGCTACTCCACCCTGGACAAGCTCTTTTTCACGGCATCCATCCAGGAGCGTAACCTCTTTGGCAAGGGATACAACCTGTCCTTTTCCGGTAGTTTCGGCTCTTCCACCACACGCTATGATGTGACCTTCTGGAACCCGCACTACAAGGATACCCAACTGGGACTGGGTGGTCAGGCCTATATCACCGATGTGGACTACGACGACTATGACAAAAAATCCATTGGCGGCAAGATGCTCTTCGGGTATCCTCTGGGCGAGTACTCACGCCTGAACTGGAACTACCGCCTGGAACGATATACCATTTCGGATCTGGATGAAGATGAATTCGATCATGACGAAATCGAGGAAGGAACTTTTTGGGCCAGTTCCGTTTATGGAGGCATAACCAGGGATACCACCAACCGGCGCATCAACCCCACACGAGGTACCAAAAATACCGTGTCCATCGAGTATTCCGGCGGCCTGCTCCAGGGTGACGATGAATTCGTCAAATACATCGGAGACAGCAGCTGGTACCATCCCTTGTTCTGGAATACCGTATTCCATTGGCATGGGCAGGCGGGGTATGCCATGCAGAACGGGAACGAAGACATTCCCCTGTTTGAACGCTTCTATCTGGGCGGCATGGATTCAGTCCGGGGATACAAGGGCAGAGACATCTCCCCCCGATACGACGACGGCTCTGATGATAAAAAAGGCGGAAACAAAGATTTTTTTACCAATTTTGAATACATCTTCCCTATCAATCAAGAGATCGGTATTTTAGGAGTCGTTTTCTTTGATGCCGGTAATGTCTGGGACGATGATGAAACCATGGATCTGGATCTCTATAAATCCGTTGGAGCCGGTATCCGCTGGTATTCCCCTCTTGGCCCCCTGCGTCTGGAGTACGGCTATGGCCTGGATGAAGACGACGAGGTCTCCGGTGGAGGCAGAGTTGAGTTTTCTGTGGGGCAGTTCTTTTAATCAAACATGTTGTAACATTTTTAACTGAATCTTTACTTGTAACCTGCCGGTTACATCACCTTACAAGGAGAATACAATGCGCAAATCCCTTTTTCTTATCGCTTTCATGCTTCTATTTACAGCATCAGCCTTGGCCGCCGGCCCTAAAATCGGTGTCGTGAACATGCAAAAAATCATTACCAAGTCCGAACCCGGCCAGAATGCCATGACCCAGCTCCAGGAAAAATTCAAAGGAGCCAAAGAAAAAATGGACAAACAAAAACAAGCCATCCAGACCCTTCGTGAGGATCTCCAAAAACAGAGTATGGTTCTGAGCCAGGAAGCCAAAGAAGACAAAGAAATGGATTTCAAACGCAAAGTCCGTGATTTCCAGGATATGTACAAGGGGTACCAGCGCAAATTCAAAATGGAAGAGCAGAAGCTGAGCGAGCCTGTACTCAAACTTATTGTCGATGTCATCACAACCTACGGCAAAAAGCAGGCCTATACCACCATCACCGATGCCCAGGCCAGTGGCCTGATCTATGCGGATGAAAAGGTCGATCTGACCGACACAATCATCGTTGAAGTGAACCGCGCATGGCGAGCTCAGAAAACCGAGAAAGGAACAAAATAATGCTGCTCTCAGAAATTGCTGACAGCCTCGGTCTCATCCTGCAGGGCAATGATATTGAGGTCTCGGGCGTCAATACACTGACTGATGCTGGGCCGGAACACGTCTCTTTTCTGGCAAATCCCAAATATACAGAACAACTGCAGGATTCCAGGGCAGGAGCTATCATCACGGACAAGGAACACGCGTCAGCTGTGCCTTCAGCAGCCCTGATCAGTGCGCATCCTTATCTGGACTTTGCCCGTCTGGTACAGATGTTTGCAAAACCCCTGGGCCGTTTTACCGGTCAAAGCAGCCAGGCCGTCGTTCATCCTCAGGCTGTCATTCATCCTTCGGTGGTCATAGCCCCTTTTGTATACGTCGGCGAGGGAGCCCACATCGGTGAGGGGACCCGCCTTTTTCCAGGGGTTCATGTGGGAGAAGACTGCCGCATTGGAAAACACTGTACTATATATCCCCGCGTGACCCTTATGGATAGAACAAGGGTTGGCGACAACGTAATTTTGCATGCGGGCGTAGTTCTTGGCAGCGATGGTTTCGGCTTTGCACAGGCTGGACAGGGGCTGGTAAAATTCCCTCAGATCGGATGCGTTGTCATTGAAGACAATGTCGAAATTGGGGCCAATACGACCATTGATCGAGCTGCTTTGGGGGAAACCCGTATCGGCAAAGGCACTAAAATCGATAACCAGGTTCAGATAGGCCATAATGTTCAGGTCGGTGAAAATTCAATCATCGTTGCCCAGGTTGGTATTGCAGGCAGTGCCCGGCTGGGCAAAGGCGTTGTCCTTGCCGGACAGGTTGGGGTGGCAGGACATCTGACTATTGGGGACGGCTGTCGGGTTGCAGCGAAAGGCGGTATCCATTCTTCGGTACAACCGGGGACAGACCTGGGGGGCGGAATGCCTTCCATAGAATACAAGAAATATCTCAAGACAGTAGCCACTATTCCCAAACTACCTGAAATGTCCAAGCGGCTGCGAAGGCTGGAGAAGGAAATTGACTTGCTCAAAAAAGGATGCTCTGCAGAAAAATCATAACAATTGCATTGCAGATTTTTTTTCCTGAGCCGCCCACCATCGTAATAAACCTTGTAATTTTGTTTCCTGAGCAGGAAATAGGACATAGGTCTGACAGATACAGCCTCACCTGCTCCAGTCCCGGCAGACGGATACTTCATGTATCGATGTGTACCACTTGCATGCCGATCAAATAAACCAGCCTAGACGTCGCCACGCTTATGTCAGCTAACCATCAACAATCATTTACCAAAAAAAATATCATGAAAAAACCAGAGCACGGAGAAATCGTCAGCAGAGACATTCTTGATCTCTTACCTCACAGATATCCTTTTCTCCTAGTGGACAGGATCCTTGAACTTGAACCGATGGATCATATTATCGCCATTAAAGGTGTCACCCTGAACGAACCATTTTTTCAAGGACATTTTCCCAGTTATCCGGTCATGCCCGGTGTTTTGATCCTTGAAGCCATGGCCCAGGCGGGTGGCATTCTCGTGGTCAAGAGCATTCCCGATCAGATTCAGGACAAAATTTTTCTGTTCACAGGCATTGAAAAGGCCAAATTCAGGCAATCTGTATTTCCCGGAGATCTTCTGCATCTGCATATCAATTACTTGAAGCACAAACGGAATCTTTGGAAAATACAGGGCGTTGCCAGCGTCGATGGGAAAAAAGTTGCAGAGGGTCTGCTGACGGCCGCGGTCGTCAATAGGGAGGATACATAAATGGCTACCGAAATCCATCCTTCAGCGATTGTATCGCCTCACGCAAGTATCGGCCAGGACGTAAAAATCGGCCCCTTTGCCATTATTGAAAGTGACTCCAAAATCGGAGATCGCTCTGTCATCAATGCATCTGCACACATTAAATCATTCACCTCTTTGGGTGAAGATTGCAAGGTGCATTCTTTTGCCAGTATTGGAGGTG
>JAQVZR010000276.1 GCA_028708105.1 Desulfoplanes sp.
GCGATACTGGACAGAATACAGGTCGTGTCCAGAGCAGGAAACATGGCTGCCCAAAATCCGGCCAGCGATCCATGATTCCAGACAATGTGAGCGGCCAGATCTCTGAGAAGTCGGGAATGGTCTTCTACATGCAAGGGTGTGAACCCCTGTTGCCCTATGGTCCGGACATGATCTGCAAGGGCACGGGCACCGTTGAAACAGCAGGTCATGGGAAGAGGTGTTTGACCATTTTGAAGGGGATTTCGGGCATATATATCGGTTACGATCATTCGGCCTCCGGGTTTGAGAATCCGAAAACATTCTTTGAGAATTCGTGTCGTGTCGGGTGTTGCTCCGAGGACACATTCACACAAGATACCGTCCAGACGTGCGTCGGCAACGGGAAGGACTTCTCCAGTGCCCTGGATCAATGGCAGTCCCTTGCCGTGGGTAAGCATGCCCGGGCTGGGATCCATGCCCATGCCCGTCAGATTCCAGTGGCTGTGCAGACGGTGGACCGTGGCACCGTGACCGCATCCCACATCCAGAATAAGACTTTTGGGGGCAAACCGGCAAAGGTCTAAAGCCCGGTCCGTGAGCACGAACCCGCCCGGTCTGATCGTGGGACCGGTTTCGACCTGCACACCTTCATGGGCGTATAAGGAGGGAAGAGGACAAGGGGTGATCATTTGTCCTCAAGAAGTTTTTCCACTTCAAACATCTTGCCCATGCTCAAATGTTCGGGGACCAGAACCAGTCCGCATTGGGGACAGGTGAGCAGGGTGACGTGGAAGGAGCTTTCCAAATAGGTGATGCTTGCCGCTTTTTCTTCCAGGGGGCAATGACAGGCCATGCAGGACCATGTTCCTGATTCCGGGGGATAGAAGCCTTGGCTCATGCGGGATCTCCCAAACTGTCTGTTCCGGTTACGAGCATGCGGTGGGTGTATGCGCTGTGAACCCGGAATCCATCATTTTCTTTGGAATACTCCACCCAATAGGTAACCCGTACCGGCCTCAGTCCTGCCAGAATATGCCCGTTGTCCTGGTTGATAAAAGCTCGCTTGTAGGTCTCGGCATGATAGATGACCCGTTGCAGGTCGATATCAAGAATCCTTCGTTGTTCAAGAAGGGACCGAACCTCCTCGTCCATGACCAGGTGGATGGATTCATACGGTTCTCCGGGGGCTGGAGCCGTGTGCCAGATTTCTTCTTCTAGTTCCTTTTTGAGCCGGGCCCGGTTTTCTCTGCGTTCAGACAAATTGGGGCCTGTGCCCCTGTACAGATTGTCTGGAGTGTTGAGGGGCAGAAAAAAGTCCAACAAATGGGTGACGTGGGTGGTTTCGTTACCGAGGCGATCCCGACACATGGCGCAATAGGCCACGGCGGGCAGATTGAGACGGCTTTGGCGTTTGGCCACGATGTCGTCGGAAAGTTCGGGATTGGCCGTGGATTGCAGGCCGCCGAAGCCGCAGCATTCGGCCAAGGAACCGCTCAGTTCGAGTTCTTCAATGGTACAGCCGATGCGGGTCAGAAGAGAGCGCACTGCCTGCTGGACCTCGTTCTCGTGCCGGGCAGTGCAGGGATCAATAATGTATAAGGCCTGGGCGGGAAGGGCGTTCGGGTCGGCAGGGAATTGTTCCTAATCAAGGATAGTCCACAGAGAGACCACGGGGATATCCGGCAGGGCTGCCTTGAATTCGGCCATGCAGCTGGAACAGGCCAGGATGATGGTCGGGCGTCCCCTATCCTCCCATGTTCGGTGCAGGTTTTGTGTGCATGCTTCAGTCAGGTCGGTTCGTCCGGCCCAGGTGGCCGGGGCACCGCAGCATCCGAGCATCAAGGCGACGCCGCCATCCAGAGACGCGCAAAGATGAGCGTACACGGCCCGGGTATGGCCCGGACGGGAAGAACAGATCTGACATCCCGGGAAAAACAGATAGCGGCTGGTAGCGTGCCCGGGCTGGTTCCGGACCATGGCAAAGTGGTCTGAGTTGGAAAATTCCATGTCCTGGAGGGCGAAATCATGGGCGGATAGGGGCATTTTGCCCGTGGTGACCATATCTTGACGTGCCGAGAGACAGAGGTTGGCCATGGAAAAATTTTCGGGGCAGACCTCTTCGCACAACCCGCACAAAGAGCAGGAATTGATAAGCGGGTTACTGAGGTGCAGTCCTTTAACGATGGCCGCGTTGTTATGGATCTGTCGGGCATAGGTTTTAGGATAGCCCTTGAAGTGTTCCAGATACGGGCAGATTTTGACGCATTCCAGACATTGGCATTGCAGACAGCGGGATGCTTCGGCCGCTGCTTCATCCGGAAGGTAACATTCTGAGGATACGGGAATCCGCAATGCATCTTCCACGCCGGTCAGGGATGTATAAAGCCGGGTGGATTGCGGTCCCTCTTTGTCCCGCAAGGCGGTCAGAGAAACTTTGCTGGCGTATCGATCCAGGGACGCCGCGGCTTTGCGTCCATCGGCAATGGCCTGAATGGGAGAAAACGGATCAGCCCAACCGCCAGTATAAAGCCCGTCCAGAGGGCCTGCCAGGGTGAGAGGATTGGCCTGCTCCCTGATCCACTGGGGGAGAATCTCCAAGTGTGGGGTTCCCATACTCAGATAGACCCCGTCAAACTCGGCCAGCAGAGTTTCCAGGTGTCCTTTCGTCAGTGATCCGAGAGGAAGAGTATCTTGTGTGGAAAAGAGTACGCTGGTTTGTTTGAGCAGAGCAATATCGGTGGCCAGTGCTTCGGGGGGAAGGGCCGTTCCCAACTGCGCTGTAAGAAATGTTTCTGGCATATCTGCATGGAGAAGGGTGACACTGTATCCCTTGCGGGAAAGATCCCAGGCAACGGTGAGACCATCCAGAGATGACCCGATGACAGCGATTTTTTTGTCTTTGGATCGGATCAACGAGGGGCGCATGCGCTGATCGCACAATGCTATACAGGATTTTTCCAGCAGATGGATGGCCAGCGATTCTCCTGCCTGATTTCGCAGACAGCGGGTTTCACAGGGATGATCACAGATATGGCAGAGGGTATGGGGTAGGGGCATGGTCCGGGTGAGTACGGGCCATGCAGCATTGAAGTCTCCGGCCGCCATTTTGGCCATAAAAGTCCTTACATCCACGTGGATGGGACAGGCCGCCTGGCAATGCGGTGGTTCGTCCTGGATGCATCTGGCTTCCCAGGCCCGCAGATCGCTTTGGTCCATGTGAGATCCCTACAATATGCAAGTGTCGTAGAAATATAGAGATGTAGGGGCGACCAGCTGGTCGCCCCTTTTTCAATTACGAACTATTTGTTCTGCAATCCGGCCAAGACCTTTGCAGGCAACGCGGGCAGATGGGTAATGCGCACGCCGCAGGCGTTGTAGATGGCGTTGATCACGGCTGCATGAGGAGCTGACAGAGGCAATTCGCCTACACCTGAGGCACCCTTGGGTCCTGCAGGACGGGCGTGATTGACATAGATGAGCTCCATGTTGTCCGGGATTTCCTTGATGTAAGGGAATCCGGCACCGATCATGGTGGAGTGTTTTTTGATGTCTTCGTAATCTTCAGTAAGGGCCAGACCGATGCCCTGGGCCATACCACCGTACATCTGGCCGTCAACGACCAGTTGGTTGCTGATGTTACCGAGGTCGGCCACGGCCGTCATTTTCTCAACGGTGGTTTTACCCGTGGCCAGTTCTACGGCAACTTCGGACATGAA
>JAQVZR010000277.1 GCA_028708105.1 Desulfoplanes sp.
CACATACAGATATTCTACGTATTTCCAGCATTGTCCGGGTCTTCCGGACAATCATCAGTTCTGTTCTTCCTTGGCGAATAATCCTTCATGAAAGGCCATGATGCTGGGCCATCCGTGTTTGGAATTTTTTCCGGATCGAGGACAACAAATGGGATCATATCCCAGCATGCGGGCTTGTTTGAAGCGCACCGACTGACCGACAACAGGACGGATTTGGCCATTGAGATCCACCTCTCCCCAGAACACGGCCCGTTCAGGCAGCGGACAATCGTACACAGAGGACAGGATAGCCGCCACCAGTCCAAGATCCAATCCAGGATCAGTCAGTTTCAACCCACCGCCGATCTTGGCATAGATATCAAGCTGTCCGAGGTTAATCCGCAGTCGTTTTTCCATGACAGCAAGGATGAGATTGAGCCGGTTGCCATCCAGTCCCAGAGCCGTACGTCGGGGAAAAGTCAGATATGTTCTACTGGCCAGGGCCTGGACCTCCACGGCAAAAGGACGCTGGCCGTCCATCCCCATGACCACTGCAGTGCCGCTCAGTCGAGCATCCCTGGCCTGAAGAAAAAAAGTGGATGGATCAAGGACCACCTGCATGCCCGAGGACTGCATTTCAAATAGAAGTAATTCGTCGGTGGGCCCAAAACGATTTTTTAACACCCGGAGCATCCGAAAAAGATGATGACGATCGCCTTCTAAAGAAAGCACCGTATCCACCATGTGTTCCAGCAATTTTGGCCCGGCGATCTGCCCATCCTTGGTCACATGGCCCACGATCATCACACAGATACCATTCTGCTTGGCTTTTTCAATGACCTGCATAGTAACCGAGCGGACCTGATTCACACTACCGGGGATACCTTCCACAATCCCCGAAGCCATGGTCTGCACAGAATCAAGGATGATGAGGTCGGGCCGCCTCGTGCCCTCCATGATCCCTAGAACATCCTCAATCTGGTTGGTGGCCATGGCCAGCACATTGGTCAATTCCAGGCCAAGTCGGACCGCTCGACCCTGTAACTGCCCTAGAGATTCTTCGCCGGAAACATACACGCATTGGCGTGTCACGGTAGCCACACTGGAAACCAATTGTAAAAGTAGCGTGGATTTTCCGATCCCCGGTTCTCCGCCCAGCAGCAACACTGCTCCCGGAACAAGTCCCTGGCCGAGGAGCCCATCCAGTCCTTGAATATGGGTTGGAATATGCTCCAGACAGGTTTCCGGTGGAGGACTTGCCAGCGAAACAAGTTCTGCTGAAGTCTTCAAAGAACGTCCCGACGGTGTTTTCTGCTCCACTTCCGGTTCGAGGGTATTCCATTTTTTACATCCCGGGCACTGCCCCTGCCATCGAGGGCTAGTGGCGCCGCATTCAGCACATCGGTAAATTTCACGGGTTTTCATAACCTGTCCTTCGGATTTGGGATTTTGGGATTGCGTACATACAGACAACAAAAAACATCATCCAGCACAGGGCACAAAAAAAGGCAAACATCACGTCTGCCTTCGTATGGATCGAACAGAAATTTATTGGTTCCCACAGGTACAAGGCCCACGGACGCATGCGGGCGGATCTGTCTGCCTGCATTTCCAGCTCAAGGGTGGTAGAATGTACCCGTATACGGAAACCTGCATATTTCTACATCACAGATCAAAACTACGATGCAGCGGGAGGGTCTTTCGCCTCAATGGCATCCAGGCCGAATTCCTGCAATGTCTCCGGGGGATTGGGGAAAACCACCATAAAAGGTACCTCGCCCCCGGGTTGCAAATGGGTATTGTTGGTCAAGATTCCGACCTTGGCGGACAATGCAGATTCCAGTTCTTCCAGATTAAGGACCTGGAGCTGAAAATAAGAAATTACATTGCCGCAATAAAATTCCTTCGTCTGAATGGTCTTGCCGGCCTTGTCAAAAAGTTTGATCTGCAAACGGATTAATTCCTTAGGCACCTTAAAGGCATTCACCGCCTTCCCTTCAACCACGAAAACCTGACCAATTTTTTCATTTTTGACAAAATACTGGCGGACGTTTTCCAGAGAAATCTCAGGGATAATTTTTCCTGTGTCATTTTTTTGTTCATCAACTTTTTTCCCAGGCACTGAAGATAAACGAGCATTTCCAAGCAACGTCGGTGCAAAATAATAGGCAGCAAAACCTACGCCGATCAAAAGAAGAAGGACCAATACAAGTATACTCAGCAGATGTTTCTTTTTCCTAGGTGCAGCTCCATCTTCATTCGCGTCCAACAGCGTGCCCGTCTCCACGAAGTGCTTGTCTGCATCCGCATCATGTTCATCAAAAAGAGGAGGTGCTGTGCTGAAGACATTATTAGTCACCGTCTCTTCGACCGACTGCGTGGCTGCTTTCGATACTTCAAAAACATGTTGACAGCGCGAACACCGCACCTTGATTCCGGTGGCGCCAATCCGTTCTTCATCAAAATTATAGCGTGTTTTGCACTTGGGACACTTAACAATCATACCAACCTCATAGCATGTTCATGGGAAGAACAACAAGAAAGGGTACGTTGCTCATAACGTTGCTACGGTCCTCGCATCAGCTAAAAATCGTTATCCGCAAAACGTCTAAGGAGTGCCTATAAGTTCATACACGCCGTCAAGACCTCGATATTTTTCAGCATAATCAAGTCCATATCCTACGATAAACCCCTTGTCCAAAGAGAAACCGGGGAAATCGACAACAATATCAACTTCACGACGCTCGGCTTTGTCCACCAAAGCGGCAATACTGATGGACCGGGGATTACGAGCCTGAAGAATTTGTGTCAGATACTTCATGGAATGGCCAGTGTCCACAATATCTTCAACCAGAAGGACGTGTTTATCCTCGATAGATATCTCCATATCCTTGGAAAAAATCATCTTGCCATCACGCGATGTCTCGCCGGCATAACTTGCCAGACGTACAAAATCCATTTCCGGATCAATGGTCAGAGCACGCATCAGATCTGCAAAAAAAACATACGCTCCCTTGAGCACGCACACGCACACCAACGGCTCGTCAGCATACCTTGCAGATATTTGACGGCCCAGTTCCTCAACCCGTTTGGCAATCACATCTTTATCAAACACAACCCGTCGTTCCATTATGACTCCATATCCCGGGCAGACCGGGAAAAATGAGTAGTTTTTACGCCCCACCCTCTGGGGGAAATAAAAACAGGCAGTTCATGAACCGCCTGTACACAGGTACATTCACGCCCAAAAACTACATAGTGAGCACCATGGGAACCTCGTTGCACTGATCCGGATATTTGGGACAATTCAGACAATCGGCCCACACCTTCTGGGGCAAGGTTATCTCCTCAACCTGAATAAATCCGAGCTTTTTGAAAAAATCAGGTTTGGCCGTCAAGGTAAAGACCTTATACAACCCGAAGGTAAGAGCTTCGCTGACACAGGTTTCCACGAGACGCCGTCCCCACCCTTGCGTGCGCAAATGCCCGGCTATAACCAGAGAACGTATTTCAGCAATATCATCCCAGGTAATGGCCAAGGCGCAGCAGCCAACGATCTTTTTGGACACATCGTCCTTGAGCACGTAAAAATCCCGCAGCCGATTATATAGATCATTGTATGAACGGGGCAGCACCACGCCTTCTCCCGTTGCCGCTTCCTGCATCAGGAGTTCGTGTATCGCCTTGACATCCTTAACCATTGCCTTACGCAAGGTAGGTGTTTCCATGCATAT
>JAQVZR010000278.1 GCA_028708105.1 Desulfoplanes sp.
TCAATTTTTGGGTGTTTGGGTGGATAAAGATGCGGACGGGACGCCCGTGTTCCCAGGCAAAAGAGTCAAAATACAAAGGGCGGGATACGAGAAGTATCCCACCCTTTGTATTGGTTATGCGTTTTTCCGAATCCGGGAGATTCGTGATGATGTGTACGCAGTCAGCCCTGTCTCGTCGATTTTATCTGATGAGGCCAAGACTTTCCAGGGTTTCGAAGGTTATGGCTCCCGTGGCCAGTTTGTTGTCCTGCTGGTATTTGACCATGGCTTTTTTTGTCAATGGACCGTAGGCATTATCAAGGGGACCGGGATCATATCCCTTGGTCCGCAGTGCGTTCTGGATTTTTTTAATGACGTCGGGTGTCGTGTTGGTTTCACACAGAATCCGTTTCCATTCCAAATGTCCTTCCGTGGTTTTAACCGTACGGGTCACGGTCGCATATTCAGCCGGGATTTTTTTGACTATTGTGCGGGCGGGTTCGAGTAATGTTTTAACTTTGACGGTTTTGTATTCGGCCGGGATGGTCACCCGTTCAATCCGGGGTTCGGCAATAAGGACACGTTTTTTGACGGTTTTGTACTGGGCAGGGATCATGACTTCCTTGGTTGTCGGAGGGGTCGTCATGATCTGCTTTCTGACGGTTTTGTACACGGCGGGAACTTCCACCAGGCACATGATTTCACCTGTGGTGTTGTCAATTTTTTCTGTAGGTCCCCGACCTTTTTTCCATTCCTGATGGGCTGCTTTGAGCAGGATTTTTTCTTCCTGCCATTCGTAGACTGCAGGCACTGTGACCAGTCGGGTCGAGGCCTCGGAGACCATCACTTCGTCTGCCTTCCAGGTGTATTGTGCTGGAATGGTGGTCAACATTTCTGATGCTTCCTTGACCAAAACCTGCTCTTCCTTTTCGCCATATTTTGCAGGAATGACTGCCAGTGTTTCGGATTCTCCTTTTTTCAGGACCTGTTCTTGTTCTGTCGTATACGTCGGAGGAACAAAGACCCGAGCATAGCATTCACCGACTTTTGCTTTGGGAGGGAGAAGAACCTCTTCAGGAGGTGTCATTGGCGTCTGCATACTCATATCTGAGGTTTTTTGCTCATGCATCTCTGCAAGAGCCTGGTCCTTTTGCATTAATTGTTCTTTGTATTCGGAAAGGTATGCGTCTTTCTGGTCGGAAGCTTTTTGGAGTTCTTCTATCTGCGCCTGTTTTTGACTGAGTTCCTGTTGCAGGGAAGTCATCCGTTGCGGCGCTTTTGTGTGCGTACATCCGGCCAGGAATAACGCGGCCATTGCCAGCATGCACATCTGCTTCATTTTCATACACATCTCCTTTTTAAGATTTTTTATGAAATGAAATAACATACATCGATCACTTGATGGTATCTCGCATCATTGCGAGAGATTTTGACAACTATAAACAAAATTTTCAAATAATGTAAATGTAAAAAAAATATATTTATTCATTGTGTGACATTACTAACATACAAAATAGTTTTTATGTGTCTATTTTACAGTGTATACAATACTATTTTAATATAATTATGATGAATGGATATGTAAGAGTATATCGCAAAAAAATACAACATAACCCTCTGAAATTCTCAGGGGGCTATGTTGTAAAGAATAATAGTATGGTGACTTTTTTGAAACGTATACGGGAGAGCTGGGGAAGAAATCATAGAGGGGTGCACTGAGTTGAGCATCATGCACGCCGGGATATTCGTCTGGGTTATGCGCGTACTCTGACCGAATGGTGTACGCTGATTAGGTTTGTGTATTGGGCTTTTTCCGGGAGTGCTGGCGTCTCCTCCCGCTTGTTACGTCCGTCCGTGTTATTCTAACAGTATCGTCAGACCGGTGTCGCAAGCTTAAGACCGACAATCCCTGCAATGATGCATGCCACGCTTATCAGACGTCCCGCATTGGCCGGTTCTCCAAAGAGTACGATCCCAAGGATGACCGTGCCGACAGCGCCGACGCCGACCCAGACGCTATAGGCCGTGCCGACGGGGAGTACCTTCACGGCAATGCTCAGGAGCCAAAGACTGATAACCATGGATACAATTGTCCATACGCTCGGCCACAACCGGGTGAAGCCTTCCGAGTATTTCAAGCCAATAGCCCATCCCATTTCAAATAGTCCTGCGAGAACAATAAGAACCCACGTC
Organism: Desulfoplanes sp.; assembly: GCA_028708105.1. Taxonomy (GTDB): domain Bacteria; phylum Desulfobacterota; class Desulfovibrionia; order Desulfovibrionales; family Desulfomicrobiaceae; genus Desulfoplanes. The sequence continues at coordinate 2,173 of JAQVZR010000278.1, forward strand.
ATGTATTTTCCTTTTCTGATTCTGGGGTCGTCCCCTGTGGTGGTGGAGCGGTGAGGTCGTCCTCACTTCCGTTCTAAACATACAATATCACCGCATACGGACCATGCGGGTTATCTCTCACTTTTCCCTTGGTCCGTGTGTTCTGACGGGCAGGACGTAAAAGAGACAGGTCCTGTCCTGGCTTGCCACATAGCCGTTTTCAAGATCTAGGAACCAGGACGCGGTAAAGGTTCTGGTGTCTGCGGACCATAGCCATTTTTGGGTCGGATCAAAGACTTTGGGCGTGCACAGGTCTTCGGGATTGTCCTTGGGCTGGACCAGCGTCAGGAGTTCGGCAATGGTCGGGAGCCGCCAGACGGTGTGCGTTTTGGGTTTTCCTTTGTTAAATCCTTCAATATATGTCTGCCCTTCTTCCCATGTCATGGGGAAGTCCGATGGATGGGTGCACCATTCAAGCATGGTTGTCTTGTCCAGCCAGCCTTCACTGGTTTGCACAAAATCATTGGTCACATGGGTTGTGGGCCGTGCTAAAATGTCAACGTCGAAGACCGTCTCCGGTTTGACCGGCCCCGTCCGCATGGATTGTGAACGCAGAAATGTGGATTGTGCAAAGATTGTTTCGGTTTTTGATGCAGGAAGGAGACTGCATACGGTTTCCTGATTATTTTTCCATATTTTTTGCAGATGTTCCAGTGCGTCCAGCATGTCTGCAGCTGACGTGTAGCGTTTTTTCCGGTCCCAATGCAGACAATGCTCGAAAAAATTATCCCACTCCTTGTTGAAAAACGGGACGTCCAAATCCTTATCGCCGGGCTTCATGAGCAGACGTCCGCTGAGCATGCGGTAGAGAACCATGCCTGCCGAATAGATATCCGAGCGTGCGTCTGCTTTTTGGGGGTCGTCTTCCTGTTCCGGAGCCGTATAGTAGGGGGAACCGATTTTCAGGTTGGAAGGACTGGTATCTTTCTCTCCCCGGAGTTTGGACAGCCCGAAATCAATAAGTTTGATCTGGTCCTGACCGGTGATCATCATGTTGAAGGGTTTGATGTCCCGGTGGATGATGCCTGCATGGTGGAGGCGGCTGATGCCCTGCAAAATGTCCTGGCCGTACTGGAAGACCTTGGGCGGTCCTAAAGGTCTGCTGGCATCCTCCACCCTGTAGGTTTCTCCCATGAGAGTCCCCAGATTCAGGCAAAAGTATTCCATAACCATGAACGGACGGTGCTGATCGTCCTGGTCCAGATCCCACACCGAGGCGATGTTCGGGTGGGAGAGGTGGCCCATGATTCTGGCCTCATGGATAAACTGGCGTCGGACTTCCTGGGTACCCATGAGTTTTTCGAGCATCTTGTTGGGGTCCAGAAGTTTGAGGGCCATGATCTTGCCAAGTTCCGGATGCAGGACCTTGTAGACCTTGCCCATGCCTCCGCGGCCTAAGAGGCCGATTATTTGATATTTTCCGATGTGTTTCATAGT
>JAQVZR010000279.1 GCA_028708105.1 Desulfoplanes sp.
TGTGCCCTTCCGATCTGATCCAGTGCCAGGCATGAGCGAAATGGTCCCGGCAACAGGCACAATAAATTCCGCCCCGCCATACGTCAGCACATCACGTATTTTGAGTCTCCACCCCGAAGGAACACCTTTGCGGGACGGCGTATCTGACAAGGAAAGATGGGTCTTGACCATGCACAGTCCAAAATCCGCAAACCGGCTGTCACTTTCTATCTTTTGCAGTCTGGAAGCGGCTTCAAAGGAGTAATCCACGCCGTCAGCCCCGTACACTTCTTGGGCAACCTTTTCTATCCGCTGACGCATGGGCGTATCCCAGGAGTACAGCGGGGTGAAATCAGTTGTCTCTTCGCAGGCGTCCATGACGGCATCGGCAAGCTCCAGGGCGCCTTCTCCCCCGAGTTCCCAATGTCTGGAAAGGGCGACTCTGGCACCGGCAGCTTCACATATTTCCCGTACCTTTTTGATTTCATCACGTGTGTCGGAAACAAAGGCATTGATACACACCACGGGCGAAACACCGGATTTTTTGACCACGCCGATATGGTGCAACAGGTTGGCACATCCTTTTTCCACCCATTCCACATTTTCCCGGGCGTACTCATCGGGAAGTTTCTTGCCGGGCATAGGCACGGGAGCACCGCCATGGCATTTGAGGGCCCGGATGGTGGCCACAACCACAGCCGCATCAGGACTCATCCCGCTATAATGGCATTTGAGATTCCAGAACTTTTCATAGCCCACATCGACTCCAAAGCCCGATTCCGTGACATGGTACTCCGAAAGTTTGAGCGCAACCTTGTCGGCAATGACCGAACTCTGGCCGATGGCGATATTGGCAAAGGGCCCGGCATGGACCAGCACAGGTTGGCCCTCCAGAGTCTGGATCAGATTGGGTTTAACGGCTTCTACCAGCCATGCGGTCATGGCTCCGGCCACTTCCAGGTCCGAAGTGGTGATAGGATTTCCAGAGGTATCAAAGGCGACAATGATCTTTCCCATGCGCTCGCGCAAATCCGCCAGGTCGTTGGCTATAGCCAGAATGGCCATAACCTCTGAGGATACTGTGATATCAAAATGTGAACGCATCATAAATCCATCGTGCTGGCCGTTTACCCCGTCAATGCCGATAATAATGTTCCGCAATGCCTGGCAACAATAATCCATGGCCCATCCCATTTTCACCCGAGTGGGATCAACGTTGAGACGATCCATGCCGGACAGGGACAACAGTTTTTCATCCCAATAGTTGCGTTCATGCTGCATGCGGGCGGTCAGGGCGACCATGGCCAGATTATGGGCATTCATGACCGCATTAATGTCTCCGGTAAATCCTAAAGAATATTGTGCCAGAGGAATACACTGGGAGCGCCCGCCTCCGGCTGCCGATCCTTTGATGCCCATGGTCGGGCCGCCTGAAGGCTGCCGGATAGCCGCAGAACTGCGCTTGCCCCGTTTTCCCAACCCTTGAACCAGCCCGATAGTCGTTGTGGATTTACCTTCACCCAGAGGAGTGGGGGTGATGGCAGTGACATCAATATATTTCCCATTGGGTGTCTCCTTCAACCGGTCGAGCACCTGAGAAAATTCGATTTTTCCCATATAATGGCCATAGGGCAGTAGTTCCCGGTTCTCCAACCCCATACAGTCGGCAAGTTCATAAATGGTCTTCATCCGCTTTTCAGCGTCCAGAGCAATATCTCCATCCGAATATTTTTTGGGGTCCAAAAAACCGATCCCGGCTGTTTCCAGGGCATTTTTCCTCTCACGAAGAGAACATCTGTCAGTACGGCTCATACACCATCTCCTTTGTGCACCTTACTACATCTCAAAATAAGACAAAATCATAACTCTTCACCCCAGCACATCCTCGGCGAAGTGCCCACGAAGAGCCCTATTTTTTTGTGTGCGGATGCACTATCAATCGTTGGATAGATACAAAATACATAGCGAACGCCAAAAAAAACGGTCGTTTTGGTTGGAGAAACACAGATTGTCAATGATAGCATCTCGTCTTTTCCCCTCCAAGGCAATCGACTATCAAAAAATAAACCGGACGACGTCCCCGCTGTCCGTGAAGATGAAGCAAGGTCATCCCGCCTGCACACGTATTTGATACATGGTTACAAATAATCTTCACAAGGCAGCCGAAGTACCTTACAAAATTATTTTGCACAGGGCAGAAGCATACATCAGATCACATACCTGCATCATGGAGGAATCAGCATGTATTTCAAGCAAATAGCAGTCAATGGGATGGGATGTCTTTCCTATATCATAGGATGTCCCAGCGGGCAGGTGGCCTGCGTGATTGATCCCAAACGGGATGTGCAGGAATATCTGGATCTGGCCCGTGAAAACGGGATGAAGATCACCCATATCTTTGAGACCCATGTCCATGCTGACCATGTCAGCGGCAATCAGGAACTGCACTCACGCACCGGTGCTGAAATCTGCTTCATGGAGGATACCCCGGTAGACTTTGCGCACACAGAGCTCAAAGAAGGTCAGATCATGCATTTTGGCAACACCAAACTGCAGTTTTTGAAGACCCCGGGACACACCCCCAATTCTATGTCCATTCTGGTCACAGATACCGCCAGAAGTAAGGACCCGTGGTTTGTACTCACGGGAGATTGCATGTTTGTAGGCGATGTTGGACGCCCCGACCTGGCAGGCAAGGAACTGATCGATGAACAAATCCGCAATCTGTACAATTCGCTCTACAATACGCTGGGAAAACTCCCCGACAGTCTGGAAATCTTTCCGGCTCATGGTGAAGGCTCTTTGTGCGGAAAAGGCATGAGCTCCAAATCCAGTTCAACCATTGGATTTGAAAAATCCAACAATCCTGTTCTGGGTCTCAGCCAAGAAAAGTTTTATGAACACATGCATCAAAGTTTTCCCGAACGGCCCAAAAGCTTTCATCATATCATTGAGACCAATAAAAAAGGCGCCCCCCTGCTGGACCGCTGCCCCGTGGTGACGGATATGAGTCCCCAACAGATCAAAGCCCACATTGACCGGGGCGCCGTGATTCTCGATGCCCGGGATACGGCCGCTTTCGGCGGGGTGCACATCCCCGGCTCCATCAATATCGGATTTGCCAAGCAAACGGCCAATTGGATAGGCATGGTCATTGATCCCGCATCAGAATTGATCATGGTTGTTCCGGATGCAGAGGCCTACAAAGCCATGGTCGTGCAACTGCACCGCATCGGCTATGATACCATTATCGGCTACCTGTACGGCGGCATTGCTGCCTGGCAGGAAGCCGGGTATCCCATTGACCATCTCTGGCAGATTTCTGCAGCCCAGCTGCATACCAAAATAGAAACAAAAAAATACGACTACCTCCTGGATGTCCGGACCGCGAGCGAATGGTCAGGGGGACATATTGAGGGAGCCCGGCACATCCCCCTGCCCTCGCTGCTTAAAGAGGTACCCAACATCCCCAGGGATAAAGAAGTCATCGTCACCTGCGGTGTAGGCTACCGGGGCAATATTGCCGCCAGTTTTTTGCAGACCAGTCTTAGTCATCGATTGGATTATAGTCCGAATAAATTATCAGGAGGAGAAAAACAAAGAGTGGCTATTGCGAGAGCACTTGTCAATAATCCTGAAGTCATTTTTGCGGATGAGCC
>JAQVZR010000280.1 GCA_028708105.1 Desulfoplanes sp.
AAGCGCAGGCTGCTTTCCCGTCAGAAAACGTATAATCTCAGTGCATTGTACCGATGCGACCAAAGCCGCCACCGGAGCCAGACTACCCAGCACTTTCTCAGCATCCTCCCCGTCCTGCCCCTGCCACAAAAGTTCTGGGCCCGGACTTCCTGGAAGCACCGTTGCAGCGATCCCCGTCCAACCGGCCACGGAACCTGTAACCAGGGGAAGACCTGCCTGCCTGCAGGCATGGAACAATGCCAGATGCGAAGCCAGCCCTCCCAGGGCATCGGCAACCAGATGAACATCTGTGCAATGGGCAAAAAACGTCTCTTCACTCAAAAATTCAGGGACCAGTGAACACTGTATCCGGTTATTGATAGCCCGGACACGCTCACCTGCGATCTCTGCCTTGGATCGTCCCAAAGTGGTTTCCAGAGCGAGGATCTGACGATTGAGATTGGAGAGTTCGAAACAATCTCCGTCGACAATGGTCAGCCTGCCGATACCCGCACGGGCGAGCATTTCAATCAGGAAACCGCCCAATCCTCCGGCTCCTGCTACCAATACATGAGCATCCCAAAGCATCTCCTGTTCTTCGAGAGTGATACTTTCCTGATTCTTCATGTACCGGGATACATCGGTGTCTTGAAAAGACGTATTCATCACCCGCCTCCCACAGGAGGAAAAATCCCGATCCTGTCATCAGCCTGCACCTCACGGGACCAATGGGATTCATTTTTTCCATTCACAAAGACAAGGCGGACCTCTTTTTCAGGCACCCCCAGCTTTTCCAGCAGACCAGACAATGTCAAGGGAGGGACAACATCCATTTGTCCCCCATCCGGGGTGAAGCCCCTCAATGTGGCAAAACATTTCACGTCTATACGCATACCATCCTCGCGATGTTCTTTCCCAAAAGAAAAGGCGACTCAAAGCCGCCTTTTCTGCAATACCTTACTCCACAGAGTACTAAATACCTAAACGTGATTACGCTTTGGCCTTCTGCAGGTCATCGATGGAGTACTCCCATCTGGTATTATGAGGCGGGAATATTTCCTTGCTGAAAAACTCTGGCAACTGGTCATCGGCCTTGGTAAAACCGGCAGCTTCGTTAAAGGCATATTCATCCCTGAGGATATTGACACCTACGGGAGCTACATCCGAGGCCTTGAAATCAATGCCATACTTGGCACTGATCATCTTGGCAATAACGTCCAGAGAGTCTTCCGTATCCAGAACGGCAAAGGCCACAAAGAGACACAAACCGGTGGCGTCCACCGCAGCCGTAGCAATCTGAAGATTTTTGGATATCTCGATATTCTCGTCAGAACTCTTCAGCGGATCAACGTCACCCCCCACTTTGAGAATATTCTGACACACCGCGTAACCTGCAGTATGATCAGCACCCATAGGGGTCGTGGCATAGGTAACACCGACGCCCTTCACACTTCTGGGGTCATAGGCAGGAATAGCCTGGCGTTTGACAACCGGAATCCGGTCAATACCAAAGGCCTCTCCTGCAAAAGCAGTCCCATTGCCTATAATCTGTCCCAGGGGGTCCTTTTTATCGTACATACGGTTCAAAAGTTCGATGGCGGCCTTACTGTCACCCCAGGGGATCATCCCCCCATCCATGGCCATGACAACAGCATTGGCAATATCAATGGTATCCACACCAATGTCATCACAAAGGCGGTCCATTCTGGCAATATCATCTATATCATGGACCAAACTGTTGGAACCAAAAGCCCAGACCGTTTCATATTCCATACCGGAGGTGATATATTTTCCGTCCTTATCATTATAAGACTGGGAACACTGGATGACACAACCGGGATGACATCCTTCCTTAACCCGACCACCCCGGGCTTCCATGTGCTCGACCATCTTTTCACCGGAAATCTCTGCCACTTCGTCGAATCGTCCCTGACGAAAATTCTTCGTTGGCAACGCACCTGCTTCATTGAGAATATTAATTAGAATACATGTGCCAAAGGCAGGCAGTCCCTGGCCCGTTACAGGATGGTTACGCAGAATTTCAACCCAGCGCTTGGACGCGACCTTAAAAGCATCTTTGTCAGCATATTCAGAGCCGGCACCACCGGCATCGTCTATGACCAATGCCTTGACGCGCTTGGACCCCATGACTGCACCAAGACCACCACGTCCGGCTGCCCTGGCAGGATGGCCTTTGGGATCGGTAAACTGGATGGAAGAAGCAAGGCGCAATGTTTCTCCGGCAGGACCAATAACCATAACCGCGGTTTTCTTGCCATGAGTTTCAAGAAGCTGTTCAGCGACAGGGTAAGTCCCCATGCCTTCAAAACTGCTTGCGTCCTCAAAGGTCACACCATCTTTGGTAATTTTGATGGTACACAGGGGGGTATCTTTGGCAGGTTTATCTTCCAAGACGACAGCCAGCAGATCAAGTTTGGCCATTTTCAAGGCCATCATGCCCCCAGAATTGGATTCCTTGATGCCTCCGGTCAGGGGAGATTTAGCTCCCAAAGAGATACGTCCGGAGTTAGCAGCCAAAGTACCCGCCAAAAGACCCGTGGCCATCACGATTTTGTTGTCCGGGCCGATGGGATTACAAGTTGCTGGAACCTCATTGAGGACCATCCTGGAAGTCAGGGCTCTACCGCCAAGGCCGGCATATTCTCCAAGTTCTTCATAGCGAAATGACCGTTCCCGAGTGTTAATACGTAAAATTTTTGTCATGTCCTGCTCCTTTGTTACAATCCCCAATTCACAAGGAATCTCACTGTGTTTGTTTGAACAATAAGTATCTCCTGTTATGTCTAAAAAGATACTATCAGCCCGTATTTATTGACTTTTTTTTATAAAGCTAGCTCTTTTTTATATTTGTAAAGCTTTTCAAGATAATTTGCCATAGGGTTTATTGATATATATCATCCAGGATAGATAGAATAACTTTGCAAATAACATTAAACCAAAACTAGTTTGAAAGTCGTAGTTTTTCCTCAGCCCCTTCCGGGGTTGTCGTTCGCCATAGTCTGTCTGCGATAAATTTAGGATTTTGATTGATGTCGAATTCAAAATCTCGAACACGATCAACAAGTTCTTTTTCAGATTTATGGCAATAGTTCTTGGTCACTTCTGCTCGTAACCATTGCCACAATGCTTCTACCGGCATGAAATCTGGGCTATAAGCAGGGAGCTGAATGAGTTCTATGCCTAGGTTACCCGCAGCTGAATAGACGTTTTTCGCTCTATGATAAGAGGCTCCGTCCCAGATTATTTTTATGTTTTGGAATGGGAGTTTTTTCCTAATTCGTTTTAGCACTTCAATAGTATTATCTTGGTTCCCTTTATCGAAATCTAATATTTCGACTTGGCCAGCATTATAGTAATATATTCCATAAAAAGATCTTTTTGCTGATAAACCAGGAGATGTTGAAATAGAATATAAACGTTGGTTACGTAGAGCCCAGCCATATCCAAGTTCTGTTGTCATTTACAGCCCTGTGTTGTTCCTTTTGCCTCTAGGACGCAGAAAAGCCCTCATATCTTTCGATATGAGGGCTTTTCTTAAAAGAATGTCCTGGCGACGACCTACTTTCCCGCGGTTAAAACCGGAGTATCATCGGCGCGGGAGAGCTTAACTTCCGAGTTCG
>JAQVZR010000281.1 GCA_028708105.1 Desulfoplanes sp.
ATTTCTTGATCAGAACCTCAGGGTGCGGACCCTAACACATACCTCGACAACCTTTGATCCCACAAAGCGCCCATGGTATCAGATGGCACTCAAACATCCCGGTCTGGTCAGAACGCCCCCCTATTTCTTCTCGCCCTTCCCCGCTATGGGCATGAGCTACACAAGAAAACTTGACGGATCAGGGATAATTATCACCGTGGATATTCTTCTGAATGAACTCAATACCTTGTTAAATAACGAAACTCTCTTGCCCCGCAACCAGGCAGTTATTTTCAACGATGTGGGTACAGTCATTGCCCATAACTCCATGCAGCCAAAGGATCGTATCGGCAAAGATAGCACACAGACATGGAACCCGGCCGTCATCAGGAAGCTGCCCCACCACAAACTCCAGGATATTGCTCTCTCAAAGGATCAGAGGGGAACCATCCAGATACTGGACATTGAAGGCGAGTCGCATTTCGCCTATGTCCAGGAGCTTTCAAAACTCTACGGCGGACGTGAATTCATCGGATTTCTTGCCCCCGTAACGGATAGCATCCAACCCTATATGAAGGATGTCTACATCGCTCTGCTCGCGACTCTGGGGATGCTACTTCTGCTCATACCCCTGATCTGGAAAATGGCCGGGTTTATTATCAATCCCATCAACGCCCTGGTAAGAGAAAGCGAAAAGGTCAAACAAAGACGATACGATGATGTTTCCTTCGTCCCGAGCACCATCACGGAGATCACAGCCCTCTCCCATTCCCTGATTTCCATGGCTTCATCCATCAAAAAACAGGTACAAATGCAGCATAATCTGCAGGATTCCTTTGTCAGACTTATTGCCGAGGCTATCGACCAGAAATCCCCCTACACAGGAGGACATTGCAAACGGGTTCCTAAACTGTCGGCAATGATCGCCCGGGCGGCAACGGACACGCACACGGGTCCTTTGAAAACCTTCGCCTTTACCGGAAAGGGCCAGTGGCGTGAGTTCCTCATCGCGTGCTGGCTCCATGACTGCGGCAAAATAACCACGCCGGAATACATCATGGACAAGGGGACCAAGCTGGAGACGATCACCAACCGGATTCACGAAATTAGAACCCGTTTTGAGGTGCTGCTGCGTGACGCGGAAATCACCTATTGGAAGGCCCTGGCAACGGGCACATGCGATCCTGAAAAACTGGCAGACACCCTCCGAGCCACCCAACAGGAACTCCAGGAAGAATTTGCCTTTGTGGCCCAATGCAATATCGGCAGCGAATCCATGGCCCCGGAAAAAAGGGAACGCATCAGAACTATTGCTCAAAGAACCTGGATACGCACGTTCGACAACCGCCTGGGACTGAGTCACGTTGAACTGCAACGCTATCCTTCCTCCGCATCCCCTCTCCCCTGCCGGGAACATCTTCTTGCAGACCGGCCCGAGCACATCATCCCGCGTCCTGTGTCCGACAAAGCAAGGGCAGAAGCATCACGATTCGCCATGGACATCCCCGAACATCTCTACAATCAAGGAGAAATCTACAACCTGTGCATCCCCAGCGGAACCCTGACCCCGGAGGATCGCTACAAGATTAACGAACATGTCATTTCCACCATTCTTCTGCTCGAAACCCTGCCCTATCCCGACAACCTGGCAAGGGTTCCCGAGTACGCCGGAGCCCATCATGAAACCCTCATCGGGACCGGCTACCCCCGCAAACTGAAAGGAGAACAGATCTCCACGCCGGCCCGCATCCTGACACTGGCCGACGTTTTTGAGGCACTCACAGCGTCGGACCGCCCCTATAAAAAAGCAAAAAAACTCAGCGAAGCCGTGAAAATTCTGTATTCCATGGTCAAAGACGGACATATAGACGCCGATCTTTTCCACCTTTTCCTTTCCAGCGGCGTTTATCTCGACTATGCAAGAAAATTTCTGGAACCAGCACAGATTGATCACGTGGATATCGAAAAATATTTATGTTAAACCAAACCACGTTTGAGGGATTGAGTTTTTTTCACCGCGAAGAACGCTAAGGAACACGAAGAAAAGCAACAAAATAAAGCTCAATCTATCCCAGATTCTTCACCCTTCGCGTTCCTTCGTGCCCTTCGCGGTGAAAAAAGAATTGAACAGTGATAACCTGTTCGAAAACTATGGGTCTGAAACTGGGTTTGGTTTAAGAGTCCTCCGCGTGAGGCGGCGTGAACCCTGTGATTGTTTTCGGGTGCCATGCTTACTGTCTTGTCATTTTAGATGTGTCGTAACTATGCAGCATTGAGACATCCCGTAAAAATATACTCCGTATTTCCTGGGAACGCTGACCGCCGGGTCGGCCTTTCGGGCACAGGGAAGGACCCTATGCTCCCATTGCATTTCAAGCATTTTTATCCCTGGCCTGCTTTGTTGCCAACACAGAGGGAACGGCCCCTCCCGCCTGTCCCCTCTATGTTGAGGACAGGCGGGCAAAAATCGGCAACATGCTCGTATCTCTTACATTTTTCCCAATATTTTCAACAACCCGATAAGCCGCTGGTCACGCACTTTTTCCATTTCCTGGATGTCCTTTCCGTGCATTGCCTTTTTGCATCCTTCCACCAAGACTTCCGTGCTGCCCTCTGGAAATTTTTTCCAATCAGCCTCATCGGCCCACCAGGATTCTATGGCCGGTCCGAGATGTTCAATAAGCCGGGCAATCCCCCCTTCACCTCCGCCAAGGTTCAGGATCATGTTGGGTCCCATGATGCCCCAACGCAATCCAGGACCGTACTGGCATGCCGTATCCACATCCTCAAGGCTGCAAACCCCATTCATGACCAGGTCAATGGTTTCCCGCCACAGGGCGACTTGCAGGCGGTTTGCCAAATGTCCAGGAATCTCCTTGTTGATTCTAACAGGTTCTTTGCCGATGGATTTATAAAAATCATATGCAAGATCAACGGTTTCCTTGCTGGTCTTTTTGCCTTTGACCAATTCGACCAGAGGGATCAGATGAGGAGGGTTAAAGGGATGTGCCGTAATGCATCGGGAGGCGAACTCGGAATGTTCCGCTATCTTTGTCATAAGCAGACCCGAGGTGCTGCTGCATAAAAGAGCGGTCTGGTTATAGGTGTCGATCTCTTTTATAAGCTGCTGTTTTATTCCATAGTCTTCGACAATCGACTCCTGAATCAGTTGCACATTTTCAACGGCTTCCCGAAGATCGGTCGTGTAATGAACGAGCCCTGCAATGGTATCCAGTTCGCTCTTCTGCAGCACGTTGATGTCCACAAAAAATTTCAGGTTCTTGTCAATCTCCGTCTTGGCTTGTTCCAAAAATTTATTCGAAATATCCTGAAGATTGACCGCAATACCTTTTGCCGCAAAATAGGAAGCCCAGCTGGCTCCGATGACGCCCCCGCCGATACAAGCAATTTCTGTAATTTTTTTCAACGTATCCACCTTTTTCCTCTGAAAGTAGGTATTCCTTCGATGCGGTCGGTCACGCTGGATCGACAATCACACAAAAATACAGATGATTTTTTTGATTCTGCCCTCCTTTTTTCTACAGACAATTTCCCAAAAGCTGTTCCACCTGATCAGGGGTGAGGCTCTGGTGCTCACCCAGAGCGATCATGCCATGGGCTTTAAGTTGAAGATC
>JAQVZR010000282.1 GCA_028708105.1 Desulfoplanes sp.
TGTGATCCTTGGACAGAATCGTTACTGCCCGGGATGCAGCTGCCAGGGATTGGGCAATGCTCTCGTCTATGGGCTTGGGATAATGGGCCATGCCGCAGACAAAAAGCCCCTCACTGGCAAAATCAAAGGAACGAAGTTTCTGATGCGCCTCCTGGAACCATCCGTCGTTGTCAAAAGGCACATTGAAGAGCTTGGCCAGGGTCTCATCCCTAGTGGAGACAATGGCATTTGCCAGACAAACCATATCCGGATCAACCGAAAGACGCATGTTGATGAGCGTATCGTTGAATTCTACCGAAAGCGTGCCGTCCTTTTCAATAACCTGGGGCTTGGACTCCGGAGTATAGCGAAAAAACATGACCCCCGCCGCCCTGGCATCCTGATACAAATGCTCGCGTTCGCCATAGGTGCGGATATCACGGTACATGACATAGATATTGACTTTCGGATTTTTGCGCTTGAGCTCCAGGGCACTTTCCATGGTATGGGTACAACAGACCTTGGAACAATAGGGGCGATCAGCACATCGAGAACCCACACACTGGATGAAGACAACATTTTTGAGCGATTCCAGGGACGGGTCGTTTGCCTTGAAACGTTCATCCAGTTCCAGATGCGTCAGGACTCCGGGATGTTCGCCATAGAGATATTCGTGAGGTTTGTATTCTTTTGCACCGGTTGCCAAAACGGCCACCCCGTGCTTGACGGTGGTCACCTGTCCGCCTTTTTCCAAATTACTGACATAATTCCCCACAAAACCGTCCACATTGGCAAGCCGGGTGCCGAGGTGGAGGGTGATCCCGTTATCGTCCCGGACATTTTCGACCAGTTCGTTAACATAGGTTTCCACATCCTTTCCATCTGCTGTCCGGTGCAAACGGCGGGCAATACCCCCCAAAAGATCGGACTGTTCCACCAGATGGACCCCGTACCCCTGATGCGACAGAGAGAGGGCCGTAGTCATACCCGCAATACCGCCGCCGATAACAAGAGCCGAACGGTCCATGGGAAGGTTACCCTGTGTGAGAGGAGTGGTGAGTCTGACCTTGGCCACGGCCATACGCACCAGGTCTTTGGCCTTTTCCGTGGCAGCCTTGGGGTTATCGGCATGCACCCAGGAATCGTGGTTACGGATATTGGCCATTTCAAATAGATATTTGTTCAGACCGGCATTAACGAGGGTATCCTGAAACAACGCTTCATGTGTTTTGGGGCTGCAGGAAGCAACCACCACACGGTTGAGGCCCTGCTCCTTGATGACGGCCGCCATTTTGTCCTGAGCGTCCTGGGAGCAGGTGAAAAGATTGTTTTCGACATACGTCACGTCCGGCAGGGTCGTTGCGTATTCTGCCACATCCTTCACGTCGATGACCCCTGCAATATTGATCCCGCAGGAACACACGAACACACCTACCTTGACCGGCTCCGAAGAGATGTCCCGCTCAGCGGGGATAGGTACCGTGGTGGTCCGGCTGTTGCGGGCCGGAGCCAGTGAATTGCTTGCTGCACATGCAGCCGCACTCGCTTCCATGACCGACTGGGGAATGTCCTTGGGACCAGTGAACACACCGCAGGCGTAGATTCCGGGAACCGAAGTGCTTACCGGATGGAAGGAATCAGTCTTGATAAAATTATTCTCCCCCAGATCCACCCCGAGGGTCGCGGCCAATCCCACGGTCTCGGCGTTCACCACCAGACCAGTGGAAAGCACAAAGAGATCAAAGATTTCGTCCTTGATAGAACCGTCTTCCAGAATATAACGCACCTTGATGTCGTCTGTACCCGGCACGGGATCAAGAGTATGAATCCTGGCACGGACGAACCGGGTTCCCTGGGAACGGATCTGCTCGTAGTATTTGTCGAAATCCTTACCGTGGGTACGCATGTCCATATAAAAAACAGCACAATCCAGATCACCCACGGCATGTTGCATGGCGAGGGATGTCTGTTTGACCGCGTACATGCAGCAAACCGAGGAACAATAGGGATGGGAGTCCGGGCTCGTGCATCTGGACCCCACACACTGCAGCCAGCCGATCTTACGGGGTTCCTTTTTGTCCGAGGGACGCACCAGATGGCCCTCGTAGGGACCTGTGGCCGCGAGAATACGTTCGAATTCCAAGGAGGTAACAACGTTCTTCATGTTGGAATAATTGTATATGTCGATAGTGCTCGGATCAAAAGATGTGAATCCAGGGGACATGACGATGGAACCAACATGCACGATTATCTCTTTAACCGTGTCCTTGAAATTGATAGCTTGGGAGGGACAAAATTTTTCACAGGCCCCGCATTTCCCCTTTTGCAGATAAATACATGTATCCGCATCAATGCAATATTTAAGGGGTACTGCCTGGGCGTATTTGACATAAATTGCTTTGCGCTTGTTGAGTCCTGCGTTGTACCCGTCATCAACCTTTTTGGGACATTTTGTCGCGCACAGACCACAGGCGATACACTTGTCAACATCCACGTACCGTGGATTCTGGGTAACGGTTACGGTAAAATCACCTTCCTTGCCCGAAACATCCTTAACCTCGGACAACGTGAGTAGCTCAATGTTGTTGTGCCGGCCGACCTCGACCAGTTTGGGAGAAATGATTCACATTGCGCAGTCATTGGTGGGGAAGGTCTTGTCCAACTCGGACATCACCCCGCCAATGGATGGAGACTTCTCCACCAGATACACGTAAAATCCGGAATTCGCCAAATCCAGGGCGGATTGCATCCCGGCTATACCGCCGCCGATCACCATCACCGCTCCCTGTAAGGTCGCTTTCTGGGACATGGTTCATACTCCTTGCAAAAATGCGTTGTAACGTGTCCGATCAATGGATGACCTTTCGCGGACAGAACTCAATATGCTTGTGCAGCCACCTCGTCGCTTCCAGGACAAATCAGAAACTATACCGTCAAATCATCTTCCAGCCTGTTTACTTCCGGCATGTCCAAATCCTCAAATGAGTAGCTTCTGCTTCTGCCGATCATGTCTTTCGTATTTTTTTATTTTGTACTTGAAATAAGTTCACAAAAAAGTCACAATTCATCTTTTTTTTCACAAAATGTATCTTCGTAGGCCAGTTTGAACTGTTCCCGCTGGGAGGCTTCATCTCCGTAATCCGTGGGAAACATGCGCACCAGCAGATGGCAAGGGTTGACCATGAGGCAGAAACCAAGAATTTCGGTGAAGTAGACGCGGAAATAACGGGAAAATCAGGGACAGGAGACGTTTTTTGTCAGAGACGGTGAATGGAAGCCCGGAAAGGGCTATACTGGGGAATGACGTGGTATAATACGATCGGATTTTGGACATTGCCCTGAAAAAAACCACGTCAGAGCATATGATCTTGATCTTGTAGGAACGGGAGTGATCCTGGCTATTGATCAGTGTATTATTTGTTAGACACGGTGACCCGGTTTAGTCTAAAGCGCAGATTGATAATAGGGCATTATATTATTTTGCCATTAAGGAGAATCGAAGCATGGATACTAAACCAAACCACGTTTGAGGGATTGAGCTTTTTTCACCGCGAAGAACGCTAAGGAACGCGAAGAAAAGCAACAAAATAAAGCTCAATCTATCCCAGATTCTTCACCCTTCGCGTT
>JAQVZR010000283.1 GCA_028708105.1 Desulfoplanes sp.
GGCACCGCCCATCCCTTCATGTAAATACAAGCCCCGAGACATTATCTCAAGGCCATTACATCAATGTGCACACCTGCTTCCGATAGGGGGACGACCAGCCGGTCGTCCCCCTATCTTGTTTTTTAGTCCCTTTGCGCCTCCCTTCTGGATATACTTTCCCAAACGACAGTCCCAAAACGTATCATTTAGTCCCAAAGCCTGCTTTTCTATTTGTCTTATAATGTTTCATTTTAGTTGTATTATTTTTTGTGAAATCATAATACACTGTTTAATAACATCTTTTTAAATGGCACTTTGTTTGCTATTTCACAAGCTATCCAGCAACTATTTAGGAGACAGCGCCTATGAACCCTAGAATCCTCTTTGTCGGAACCAACAATGCTTTTTCACAGCATCTTGCCTCCCGCCTCCGGCAATATGACATCCACGTTACAGAACATATCGGGGTCAACGAGGTCGTAGATCATGTCCGCTCTACAAACGTGGGGATTGTGCTGCTCGATATGGAACGGATCAAAGGCGAAGGGATTGCACTTATACAAAATATTAAAAACACTTTTCCTTGTACCGAAATAATACTATTGACCAACCCAGAACAAGTGGCCCTTTCCATTGCAGCCATGAAACTGGGTCCTATTGAAGAAATATATCTTCCATTGGACATCCAAACACTTATCAAAACCATCATCCGTGCCCAAGAACGCTGGGAAGACAATAATTCGCAGCTCGAAATATAGCAGACAATACGATCAATTCAGAAGCGAGGAGGATAAACGTGAAAACAATAAAAGTCAGGGAACTCATGATTCCACTTGCAGAATATGCGCGGATCGATGAAAGCAAAACGCTCTTCGATGCCATACGTACTTTGCGCAAAGAACAACTAGAAAAAAAGAACAACGCACATTCGAGTATCCTCGTTGTCACCAATGGCGGTGACATAGCAACCATGTTGACCATACTTGACATCTTCCGATTCATGGAACCCAAGTACAAAGATATCCAGGATCTCGACCTGACCCGTTTCGGTATGCAGCCGGACTATGCGGAATCCATATTCAAATCATTTGACCTTTGGGCCAGCCCTCTTGAGGACCTTTGCAAAAAAACAATGGAAATCCCCCTCAAGGACATTAAACCGAAAACGATTCCCCGGGAAGTAATCAGTGAGGACGCCACCCTGGACATGGCCATACATCGGATGATCATAGAGAATAAACGATCTCTGCTCGTCGAACAAAACCATACCTTCGTCGGCGTACTCCGATCGATTGATGCCTTCAAAATAGTATGCAAAACCATCGAGACCTGTAACGTTATCCAGAACGACTAATACAACCGCACCGTTCGTCACCGTCACACCTACCAAAGAATAAGGAGAGAGAGAATGACTGCCGCAAAAACCGGTGGAATTGATTGGAAAAGAATCTTTTTCATCTTATTAGGAATATCCCTGTTCACCATTGTCTACTATTGTCCTCCATGGGCTGACGCCGTTAATCCCATCAACGGGGAACACATAGCCCTCAGCAAGGAAGGTAAAGGCGCTCTGGCCGTATTTTTATTAGCCGGAGTATGGTGGGTTTTTGAAGTCGTACCAATCGGCATTACAAGTTTGGCCATCGGTGTACTCCAGGCCATGTTTCATATCCGGGATGCCAAAGTTGCGTTCAAAGATTTCATGGACCCCTCGGTACTGTTCATCTTCGCATCCCTGATTATCGGTGCAGTGTTCACCAAAACAGGGCTTACCAAACGTCTCGCCTATAAAATGCTTATGGTCGTCGGTGAAAAAACAAGCATGATCTACCTGGGATGCTTTGTGGTCACTGCAGCCCTGACCCTGGTTATGGCGCATACAGCAGTGGCCGCAACCATCTATCCGTTGCTCCTGACCATCTATGCCATGTACGGAGAAGGCAACAAACCTACAAAATTCGGCAAAGGTCTGTTTATCGGCATGGCCTATGTTGCCGGTGCCGGCAGTATCGTGACCCTCCTAGGAGCCGCTCGCGGTGCGGTGGCTGTCGGGTTTTTCAAAGAAATCATTCATACGGACATCACGTTTTTCCAGCTCACCTATTACATGGCTCCCATCGGCTGGCTGATGGTCTTTCTGCTGTGGGGCTTTTTTATGATCGTTTGCAAACCGGAAAAGAAAACAATTCCCGGACTCCGTGAAAAGGCCAAAGAACTCAATTCCCTGCTTGGCCCCATGACCAGAGATGAAATTCTGGCAGCAATCATCGTCGGCGGAGTCATCGTCATCATGTCACTGCGTTCCTTTGTTCCCGAACTCAAGGCCATCGACAAGACGGCCATCATTCTGGTTTCGACCATCCTTTTTTATGTCCTCCAGATTCTGGACATCCGAAACCTCGAAGATGTGCCCTGGAACATCATTCTGCTCTTTGCCGGCGCCATGAGTATCGGTTTCTGTCTGTGGCAGACGGGTGCGGCCAACTGGCTGGCCATCAATTGGCTGAACATGTTCAAGGATTCCCATTGGTTCATCTTTGTCATGTCCATCGCCTTCTTTGTCATGATCATGACAAACTTTATTATGAACGTTGCGGCCATCGCCATTTCTCTTCCTGTGGCCCTGGTCATTGCACCGTTTCTGCACGTGGCGCCCGAAGTGATCCTTTTTGCAGCACTGACAACGGCCGGCATGCCTTTTCTGCTCCTGGTCGGTGCGGCTCCCAATGCCATTGCTTACGACTCAAAACAGTTTACAACTGGTGAATTCTTCCTATACGGTCTCCCTGCCAGTGCAATACTCATGGCCGTTGTCGGACTGGCCGTATTTGTGATCTGGCCCCTCATGGGCATGCCGGTCACCATCCCATGACATCCACAGAACCACACGCTGCGCACCACGGAATGTATTTTACCAGCATACACTCCGTGGTTCGCAGTATTCTGCAGCAACGAAGAATGATAAAACGCCAAGGAGACTCATGGAACATATCAGACAACTCACTAGACGTATCGTAAATAGGATCAATATCAACCTGCGTGGCCCCAAAGTGGATTGCACTCCCTACGCCATCGGAATCATTCCGGAAGAAAAATTTGCGCAATTTTATGCTTTTTACGGGCTGTCCCCGGATCTTCCCATCCATCTCATATTCAAAGGCTCTTCTCTGGCCGGGAGTTACTTTCTTGGCCGCTGCAGGATTGAACATTCCCTGATATATAAAACAGATATCAGAGGTGATGAATTCAAAAATAAGGGAACCGAATTTGACTACGAAGGTCTGCTCATTCCTCTGCACCATGATGAAGAAGTGGTCATCAAAGACAGTTTTCTGATCAAGACCCTGATCCACAACTTTTCCCACGACCCGGAAAACCTGGAAGAATTCCGCATCCAAAATACCTTGTCCCTGCATTACGCCAATATCCATGGCGCCCCCATGGAAGGTGCCTTCCTAGGTCCTTTTGCCACCGTGGATCTGACCTCGCTCCATGATTGCGTCGTGGGCTCCTTTGCCTATGTCCAGGTGGGTGAACTCTCCCACGAATGGATCGAACCTGGCATGGTCTGGGTCCGTTCCGAGGATAATTTTGATTTCAGATATCGCTTTCCTCTGAAGCCC
>JAQVZR010000284.1 GCA_028708105.1 Desulfoplanes sp.
ACGCCAGGACAAGACAACAGATCCACGTTATCACCAAAAATGAGAAGAGATATCTGGGAGGCGATCCCCATCAGGATGCCTAGCCTGCAAAACAATGTATATTGGTACACAACATGCTTGATTCAAAAAAAGTCATTCTGTCTGGCATATAATAAATACCTCCCTCACCCTTGTGATACCGGGGAAGAGGCCGAGAGGCGCAGACGTGCCATAGTGCAGGCTCTCTTTGTCATCCAGTTTTTTATGATACACGGGAGAGAGTTCCCATGGATTTCTTCAAAAAATGGAATCCTGGCACACTCTTCCAGCATCCGGATACACCCGGAAATATATTCAAAAACCAAGGTACATCACAGACCATGCACGTATACAAGAAAGATGCGCATACCCGGATGCAGACCCGTCTTGTATCCGGCAGTCTGTGGGCCATGGGGGGCAAAGCGGCCACCTCCCTGCTGGGACTGGCCGCCAATTTTCTTCTGGCCAGGATATTGTCTCCCGATGCTTTGGGGGCCTATTTTCTGGGGTTCAGCATCGTCGGCATGGGGGTAACTCTGGGCTCTCTGGGACTTCAGCAGACGGTGGTACGTCTGGTGGCGGAACACATGAGTAGCAACCGGATACGCCTGGTTAGAAAAATTCTGAAAAAAGCACTTCTGCTGGCACTGCTCGGAGGGCTGCTAACAGCTTTCGTCCTTGTGGTAGGCCCGGGAAAATGGGTTGCCCGTGAACTTCTGTCTTCAAATCTTCTTGCAAACGCAATCCCTCTTCTCAGCGTACTGATCATTTTCACCATCTTGCAGCTCATTCTGGCCGAGTGTTTCCGGGGATTTAACGATATCCTGCAGGCCACCATTTTCGGCGGACTTGTCAGCACGACCCTAACAACATGTTTCTTTTTCCTCTTTTGGATTTCCCTCAAATCCGTCAATCTTTCCATGGTCCTGACGGCCTGTCTCCTTGCCTGGGCCATTAGTGTGACCACGGGCGGCCTCCGTCTTTTTTTCAAAACCCGATCGCCCATCCAAGCGGCACCCACGTCTCCGGCTCCTGCCCTCTGGCCCATAGCCTGGCCCAACTGGATCACCACCATCACCTTCTTTATGATCACCCAGGCCGATATTTTTATCCTAGGAATTTTTCGACCGGATCATGTCGTTGCCCTTTACGGAGCGGCCGTTAAACTGGTTCTGCTGGTCACCATGCCCCTTATGATTGTCAACGCCGTGGTCCCCCCTCTCATTGCCGAACAGTATTTCAAGGGAAAGGGCCGGGAACTTGAAACATCCCTGCGCCGGATCGCAACATGGTCGGCCGTACCCGCGCTGGGGACCCTCGTGATGTTCCTGATATTCGGGAAAAATATCCTCTCTCTCGTCTACGGAGAATACTACACCCAGGCTTACGGGATCGTACGTATCCTCGCTTTGGGCCAATGCGTGAATGTCTGCGCAGGGTCATGCGGCATGGCCCTGCAGATGACCGGCCACCAGAACATCATGATGAAAATTTCCCTGTGCTGCGGGGTGTTGATGATCCTCCTTTCACTCATCCTTGCCCGTGCCTTCGGTCCTTTCGGCTCGGCATGCGCCGCAGGCATTTCCCTCATTGTCCAGAACATTGCCATGCTCCTTCTTGTCAAAAAGCATCTGGGCATATCCACCCAGATACAGCCGGGAATCCTGATAAAGGATATACGGAACATGATCCGCGCCCGGTCTGCACAACAAACTGCCTCCTCGGCCTCCACATCCATTCCAACAATCAGACCCGGTGATCCATCATGAGACCAATCTTTGTTTTTTCCCTTCCCCGCTCGGGCTCCACCATGCTGCAGCGGCTCCTTATGGCCCATAAAGACATCCGCAGCGTGGCCGAGCCCTGGATACTCCTTCCCCTGGTGTATGCATTCCGGGAACAAGGGGTGGCCAGTGAATATTCGGCCTATCTTTCCTCCCTTGCCATCAATGATTTCATTGATAACCTGCCCAACGGGAAAGCAGATTATTTTTCAGCAGCTAAACATTTCGTCCAGGATCTCTACACACGCCAATGCACGGGCAATGAGATCTATTTTTTGGACAAAACCCCCCGTTATTTCTTCATCATCCCTGAAATCGCCCAGATTTTCCCCGAGGCCAGATTCATCTTCCTGTTTCGTAATCCCATCCATGTCTTTGCCTCCATCCTTTCGACCTGGGGCCATGGAAGATTGAACAAACTCAACAATCACCGGATAGATCTGCTGCAGGGCCCAAGTCTCCTGGCCCAGGGCTGGGAAGATCTCAAAAACAAATCCCTGGCCGTCAGCTACGAAAATCTGGTTGCCGATCCACGCAAGGAACTGGCGTCCATTTTCGCCTACCTGGAAATACCTCCTGATTACGAGGTGCTTAAAACCTTCACCCACCAGAAAACCCATGGAAGACTGGGTGATCCCAGTGCCCAGAACTATACATCCATACAGACAGCAAGCATAAAAAAGGCGGAACAGATTTTCACGACACCCTACAGGAAATACATGGTCAAAAAATATATACGTGACACGGATGACAGAACACTTTCCATCCTTGGGTACGAAAAAAAATCCCTTCTGGAAGAAATTTCCGCCTACAGGGGATCAAAAAAATACAGCACATGCAAGGATCTCATGGATCTGGGAACATTGTATATCATCAGAAAATTCTATCTCAATCTTATCTGTAGAATCAACAACACCGTCAGAAACAATGTCTACATTTCATAACAAACACCCTTTGCCCCAGGCAGAACTATGAACGCATGCATCTCCGTCATCATTCCCTCATACGATTCACGCCATTCCATTTTCAATGTGCTCACAGCCCTGGAACACCAGGATTTTCAAGGAGACTGCGAGATCATCGTCGTGGACAGCACCCCGGGTGAGCTTCACTCCGCGATCCAGGCACGCTTCCCTCAGGTACGGGTTGTCCACCTCCGGGAGAAAACCTGTCCCGGAGTAGCGAGGAACAGGGGAACAGACATGGCCCGGGGGGATCTTTTTATCTTTCTGGACAGCGACATTTATGTCGACAGCGATTTTCTCACGCGCGTCCAAGGCACATTTGACAGGGGCAAACATATCTTCAGCTGCGCACTGGGCGTCCACAACAAGTATAATATTCTGGGATGGAGCAACTATCTCATTGAATTCAATGAATTCATGCCTGAAATTCCCGGAGGGAAACGGGTCAGCATTCAGAGCGGTTGTTTCATCATTCCCCGGGCAACCTTCGAACAGTATGGGGGATTCACGGAAAAATTTCTCTTTTCCGAAGATTTCCATTTTGCCACAAAATTAAGCAGCCACGGAGAGACCATGTATTTTGAACCGGATATCCGTGTTTATCACCAGAATCGGGGTACCATCATCTCCTATTTTAAAAAAAATTACATTCTGGGAAGATACGGGGCATGGGTACGCAGAATATACCCGATCCAGGGAAACACGCTGCTCAAAAAATATCCTTCCCTTGCCATCTGCTCCGGGGGGTATAAATTTCTGAGCATCCTCATGAAATTATGGAAATACAATAAATTCAAACTGATCGGGTAT
>JAQVZR010000285.1 GCA_028708105.1 Desulfoplanes sp.
TTCACATTTTATTCGAAGTCAGGAAATCCCATACCTACGTCTGCAACGATGTTTACAACAATTTCAGATCCCAGTTCCACATCCCGGGCCGGTTCTTGACGTCAATTCCTTTGGGAACGCGTTCGCGCAGGTGGACGAAAACCCGGTAGCCGGCCTGGCGCAGTTCCTGCTTTTTCTCCCGGATATCCATAAACCAGTTGGGGAAGGTCCAGAAGGTGTCTCCGTATTGTGAAGTCCAGGCCTGTTCTCCCATGGGGCTGGCAAAAACCTCATTGGTTTTCAGGGCTGGACCGGCAATACGTGAAATGCACAGGGGCCAAATACCGTTGACCACCAGCCCCAGAGGCAGACTTGAACGCTGAGGCAGAGCCAGAAAATCAGGCCCTGAGAGTTCCGGAGTGACCAAAACTCCGGCAATGCCAAGATCTTTGAGAGCGCTTATGGCCAAAGGATTGGCGATATTGCAGAAAGGTCCGGCCCAGACCGTAAGCCGATCACGCTCCGGCAACAGGGCCATTTGCCAAGGAGCATTGACCACAAAAGTCCGGGCGCCCTGACGGCACAGGGATCGTATGGCATCCTGCCACTCCTGCTCCTTTTCAGGCCAGATCACCGGGGGCAGCCACCACCAGGTCTTTGAAGCCAGAGGCCTGGGAATACGTTCCGTATGTCCGGGGACGACCCAGGTCCCCATGGGCGCACCCTTGGGCTGAACATTGGGGAGTATACGGAATACCCGCAATTCAAAATCGTTATCGCTATTTTTACTCCGGGGCGGTGTCCATTTTACGGGCAGCTTGATCTTAAAGGCCGACGCCGGGGCCTCAATAACGGGAAAAGTCTCAAGTTCCAGCTTCAATCCGTTGATCAGTCGGGAAAGCTCGGGCTCCCTGCGGTCCACGAGAAAAACGGAGGTCCCTTTGGGGACAGATCTGCTCTGCCCGGACGGAATGTCCAATCGACCTTTTTTGGGAACGCCCCTGCGAAGCCGCATGGTTTGGTGCCAGGGCTGATCTTCATAACCGATACGCAGCAGATCACCTCCTAGCAGTTTGGCCCGCGGAGAAAACCAGGTATGCGATCCTCCGCCCTGGACCGTTCCCATAAACAGGCCTGAGGCAGTATCTTCTCCAGCAACAATGGGCACACTTTTACGCTGCGGAAGAAAATAATAATGCGAAGTCTTACGCGACAGGGCCATACCCAGAAGCTCCTGGGCCATCTTGCGCTGAGCAGGGTCATCCCCGTGGTCTCTGAGCATCTTGTAGGCTTGGACCGTATAATAGACATAATGCGGACCTTTTTTACGTCCCTCAATTTTCCAGGAATGTACCTGCGGAATAGTGGCCACAGGCCGCACCAGTACATCCAGGCCGAGATCCTGACAGGAAAAAAGACGGTCTCGCTGTCCGTTCTGTTCATAGGTCCGTCTACACGGCTGCACACACCGGCCCCTCAGTCCGCTGCGTCCGCCCAGGAAACTGGACCAGTAACACCGGCCGGAAACCGCATAACACAAAGCCCCGTGCACAAAGATCTCCAGATCCAACCCCGGAGGGCAGGCTGCAGCCATCTGCTTGAGTTCATCAATGGTCAGTTCTCTGGGCACAACCACCCTGTCAATTTTGTACTTCTCACGAATCAGGGACAGGGCTGCGGGAAAGCTGCAGTTGGCCAGGGTAGAAAGATGAAGTTCCCCTGTATAGCCCACCTGACGGGCCAGATCGACTATGCCCAGATCCTGAATAATCAAGGCATCGGGATGCACATAATGCTGCAGACGATCCATCATCCAACCGGTGCGCTCCAGCTCGTTGTTTTTAAGCATGGTATTTAAAGCCACGTGCACACGCACGCCTTTGGCATGGGCCAAGGAGGTCAGTCCGGCCAGTTCGCTCACGGAAAAATTGTCCGCCTCCATGCGCGCAGAATAGTTTTTCAGTCCGCAATATATGGCATCGGCCCCAGCGGCTATGGCTGCCAGAAAACTTTCTTTTCCCCCGGCCGGAGCCAGGATTTCAATAGGTCGTTCTTGTGTGGTCATGAGTTCTCAATGCTGAATGGTTCAGCGTGGTAATATAATTTCGAAAAAATTGATTATGCTGAGGAAAATAAGATCCCTAAAGATTAGGGGAAAGCATATCCGGTCACGCAGAGTATTCGGATATCTAAACAGGGACAATCTCAAATCAGGACTCGTATGCGTGACGAATACGTGACAAGCCAAAGATAGGCAAGAAGCCCGGAAGGCATGTGCCTATCCTCTTTTGGTCACTATTTCCCAAATAAAAAGCACCGCACCCGATGCCCTTTTTCCACCTCGATTTCTTCAGGAATCTCCTGCGAGCAGACATCCATACACATGGGACAGCGAGGATGGAACACACATCCCGAGGGGGGAGATAAGGGGCTGGGAATTTCTCCCTGCAAAACGACATCGTGTCTGATCCCTGCTGGATCGGGTCTGGGGACGGCGGCCAGCAGCGCTTTGGTGTACGGATGGCAGGGATTGGCGTACAAATGGTCCCGGTCCGCGATTTCAACAATACGTCCCAGGTACATGACCGCAATATGATGGCTCACTTTTTTGACCACAGCCAGATCATGGGAAATAAACAGATAGGTCAGGCCAAGCTCACCCTGCAGTTTGACCAGCAGATTCAGAATCTGGGCCTGGATGGAAACGTCCAGTGCAGAAACAGGCTCATCGCAAATGATAACCTCGGGATCAAGACTCAGGGCCCGGGCGATGGAGATGCGCTGGCGCTGTCCACCGCTGAATTCATGGGCGTAACGCTCACCCTGCTCGGGCAATATTCCGGTCAGCTCCATGAGCTCCAGCACCCTTTGACTGCGCTGTTCCCGGGTACCCATGCGATGGATGCTCAACCCCTCGCCGATAATTTTTTTTATCCTCATCCGGGGATTGAGGGACGAAGACGGGTCCTGAAAAATCATCTGGATCTTACGCCGCACAAGGGGATCATCAAAGGCATGAGTACCCCACAGCAGTTTACCCCCAAAACGGACATCTCCGTGGGTCGGGGGCAAAAGTCCCACCACCATCTGGCCCAGAGTTGACTTGCCGCATCCGCTTTCTCCCACAAGCCCCAGAGTCTCTCCCTTGCAGATATCCAAGGTCACATGGTCCACGGCCCGCAGCCTGGCAGTACGCGCAGGCAACGTTCCTGTTTTGACCTCAAAATCTCTGGTCAGATCCCTGATTTCGAGCAAGGGCGAGGCTTCATTCATCAAGTAGTTTCCGTGGTATTTCGAATAATGTCACAAACAAAAAAATAGAGAGTCATCGCCTTTTTCCTGCACACGGCCTACTTCACCCATCACCTTTATGCTTATTCATAAAGCCAGCACCGCACCATATGTCCCTGGTGCGGGAATAGACAGGGCGGGGCTGCTTTAAAACAGCGATCAACAGCCTGGGGACAGCGGGTGCAAAAGGCACACCCCTGGGGCAGATCCAAAAGACCGGGTACGACACCGGGGATGGTCGCCAGCTCATGGTCATTGTTGTCATCAAGGCGGGGC
>JAQVZR010000286.1 GCA_028708105.1 Desulfoplanes sp.
CCATCGACAAGAACCGCCGTCCTGATCTGAGCCCGGTCATCGGGGCCTCCACCCTGGTGGGCCAGCATTTGTCCCACGATGCCATTGTGGTCTATGAATCGACGGTCTATCCCGGGGTGACTGAAGACATCTGCGGTCCCATTCTGGAAAAGGAATCGGGCCTTGGTTGCGGTAGGGATTTTTTCCTTGGCTATTCCCCGGAACGCATCAATCCCGGCGACAAGGTGCACACCCTGCAGACCATCACCAAGATCGTTTCTGGGCAGAATCCGGAAGTGACCTCCCTCCTTGCAAAATTCTACGGCACCGTGGTACAGGCCGGCATCCATCAGGCATCCTCCATCAAGGTGGCCGAGTCGGCCAAAGTGATCGAGAACACCCAGCGGGATCTGAACATCGCCCTCATGAACGAGCTCTCCCATATCTTTGCCATGATGGGCATTGATACCCTGGAAGTTCTGGAAGCTGCAGGCACCAAGTGGAATTTTCTCCCTTTCCGTCCCGGTCTTGTGGGCGGGCACTGCATCGGCGTTGACCCCTATTATCTGACCTTCAAGGCCGAGGAACTGGGCTTTCATCCCCAGGTTATCCTGTCTGGACGCAGGATCAACGATTCCATGGGGCAGTACGTAGCCCAGACCATGGTCAAGAAGATGATCCATCAAGGTTGTGCCATCAAAGGCGCGCGTATCGGCATCCTGGGCCTGACCTTCAAAGAAAACTGCCCGGATCTGCGTAATACAAGGGTCACGGACATTATTGCCGAACTGGGCGACTTTGGCTGTGAGGTCCTGGTGCATGACGCCTATGCCGACAAGGCTGATGCGAACAAATATTATGGTATCAACCTCACGTCCCTGGACGAATTCAAAAACCTGGACGGATTGATCATCGCCGTTGCCCATGATGCGTATAAAAAGATAAGCATGGAACAATTTACGGCCATGTTTGTGGCCCCGGAAAAAGCGGTCATTGGGGATATCAAAGGAATTCTTGACCGGGATATGGTGCAGGCGTCAACGGCCAGGGTCTGGCGGTTGTAAGATATTTTCCCACTAAACAGGTCAGCCAACGACAAAGACAGGATAGCCAACGAAACATGCTAAACATGCGAAAGGCACTTGCTCGTCTCAGTGACCCAGACAATTTACAGGGAACAACAAAAAAATTACCCACGGAATACACGGAACACGCGGAAATTTAAAAGCATTTCAATTCTTTTTTCCGTGCTCTTCCGTGTGTTCCGTGGGCAGATCAGCCTTGGCACTTGCTGGTCTCAGTGACCCAGACAATTCACAGGGAATAACAAAAAAATTACCCACGGAATACACGGAACACGCGGAAATTTAAAAGCATTTCAATCCTTTTTTCCGTGCTCTTCCGTGTATTCCGTGGGCAGATAGCCGTTAATCCTTTTATCCGTTGAACAACAAAAAAATATTTTCCCCACGGAACACACGGACCTGTTCCGCGTACCCATACAGGGTATGTTATATTGCGTGACTTTTTTCAGTAAAAGAAGTATTTTTTTCTGAAAAAATGGACGGAAAAAAGTTATGCAATCCATTGAAAAAAAAATATTTTCATGAATATGTGGCCATGGCAGTGGTTGGGTTTTTTTCCCAAAAGATTTCAGTGCCGAATTTGGCAGCGTAAATATCGACAAGGCCCTGTCCAATTTGGTCAAAAAAGGTAAGATCCGTCGTATCTGCCGGGGTATGTACGACTACCCGAAATACAGTGAACTGCTTGGTCAGCAATTGAGCCCTGATCATGAGCGTGTAGCCAGGGCCTTTGCCCGTAAGTTCAACTGGCGGATTCTGCCGACCGGCGATGCTGCGCTTAATATGTTTGGCCTTTCGACCCAGGTGGTGGGGAAATTTGTCTATCTCTCGGATGGACCGAATCGTACCTACGAAATATGTGGCTATGAACTCGAATTCAGAAAAACAGCGCTCAAGGAAATCGGTTTTAAACAGCAGGAAAGCGGTCTGATCGTTCAGGCACTTAAGGCACTTGGAAAAGAACGGATTACTTCCGGGGTATGTGAGAAAATTCGTCAACAGATTGAGCCGGAGAAATATTCCAAGATATGTAAGGAAACCAGAAACGTTACCAGCTGGATTTACGATGTTATCAAAAAGATCTGTCGGGAGGCTGAGCTGAATGGATAAGATTGCACGTCTGGCTCCGAAAGATCGCAGCGAACTTTTTGCAGAAACTGCCGCTCGACGCAGGATGACTCCGGCGATTGTTGAAAAGGATTTCTGGGTTACCTGGACGCTGGGCAAGCTTTTTGTTTATCCGGAACTTTCCCGTATCCTCATGTTCAAAGGGGGAACCAGCCTGTCTAAAGTCTTCGGCCTGATCGAGCGATTTTCTGAAGATATCGATCTGGTCCTTGATTGGCGTATTGTGACTGAAGAAGACCCGGAAGAAAACCGTTCAAAGTCCAAACAGGCCAGGTTTAATGCGAAAGTAAACGGACGTGCACAGGAATACATTGCCGGGGAATTGCTTGAAATGATTACTGAAGCATTAGCTCCGCTCTGTACGTGCTCGATTGATTCCGATGATCTGAACACGCTGAATGTACACTACCCAGCCGCCTTTTCTGATGCATATCTGCGATCCGAAGTGCGTTTGGAAATCGGGCCTTTGGCTTCATGGTTGCCCTTTGACGTGTATAGTATTCGTCCTTACGCCGCTGAGGAATTTCCCCATCTTTTCGACCGGCCGGATTGTATTGTTAAAGCCATCAAGGCTGAGCGGATGTTTTGGGAGAAAGTTACGATTTTGCATCATGAGGCGCATCGCCCCGAGACCAGTTTACAGCCACCGCGCAGTTCTCGGCATTATTACGATTTGGCGCAAATGGCGACGTCCGGGACAAAAGACGTGGCATTGTCGAACCTTGATCTGTTGTACGATGTTATCGAGTTCAAGAAACGGTTTTATCCACGCGGTTGGGCTCAGTATGATTTAGCCGTACCAGGGACTCTTAAACTGGTGCCGGAAAATCATGTGATGAAGGCGATTCGAGCCGATTACCGGGCGATGTGGAACATGATTTTCGGTACGTATCCTACGATTGATAGCATCATGAGCGTATTGCAGGCGTTAGAGGAAGAGATCAACGGAATGGTTTCCTGATTCGTAACTGCAGATTTAGGATTTAAGTTTTAGGTTTTAGGTACGTGATGTTACGCACGCCTTTCGAGAGCCTTGAGCTGAGTCCGATATCGCTTGCAAGAAGGTCCCCCCTTGAGGGGGGTAGGGGGGTGTCTGGCTGGAGCTTGGGTGTGGACGATCTGACAGTGGTCAGGGTACAGGAGTTGGATGTTCGGAAGAATATTGAGGGAGTTCTGGAGTTGATTAAAGGCACAGCCCGACAGTTAGAGGAGCAAGGTTGATGAGAGGATTTCTTCACCCTTCCCGCTATCGATGGATATCCCAGATCCGCAGCGATCTCCTTCAGGACGGACTTCCGGGAGTCCAGGTCCTTCGGCCTCAGCACAGCGGGGTCTATTCTCTCTATTT
>JAQVZR010000287.1 GCA_028708105.1 Desulfoplanes sp.
TCCGGGAGCCAGAATGACATTTTTGGCCGAATAGGTGGTCCTGTTGGTGATAACCCCTTTGATCTCTCCATTTTTGACGACGAGATCTTTGGCGGTTTCCGAGGTATGGATGACAATATTTTCGTGCAGAGCCTCAACCATCTTGGCCATGTGGTGGGGTAAACGGTCGCTGCCCAGATGCTTCTGCTTGATGAGTAATAAATCCACACCGAATTTGCGTGAACGTCTGCGGATGGCCTCTGCGGCATCCATATCCGTGGGAAAAACCTGACCGTCCATGCCATAATTATTGAATATCTGTTCCGTTTCTTCAATCAGGGCTATGGCCTTGGAAACAGGCATGAACTGGGTCAGATCGGTCTTGCCCAGTTTGTGGATAAAATTGAGTTTGCCATCGGAAAAAAGGCCTGCGCCTCCGATGCCTGACAAGATATTGCACGGCCGGCATTTGATGCACTCTCCGTGTTCATTCCCGCTGATGGGGCAGGTACGCTTGAGAGAGGGTTTGCCCTTTTCAATGAGCAGGACACTCAATGTGGAGTGGGCGGAAAGATAATAGGCGGAAAACAGTCCGGCAGGACCGCCACCGACAATGATGACATCAAAGGAGATTTGTTTGGGCGCAGAAGGAGTCATGGTCGGTTATTTTCCAGCGTTGGAGGTTGTGATGTTTCTATGAGAAATTGCACCAGGCATGATGGGATGGCTGAACAGACAGGATCACGTGCCGTCCACAGGGACCAGCGCGCGTGGATCAATCTTGCGACATAAACAGAGGTTCTGGAAATTTGCAAATGATTTTATTGGGAAAAGGAGACGTCTTTGGCTTTGGATTCTCCTGGCATAGGCTGAAAATGACGTTTTTTGAGGGGACTGCCGTGCGGTGAGAAGTTATTCCATATTATATTTTTCAAGGACGTTATTCAGAGGGATATCGTGTTTGACGATGGTCCCTTTGTCGATCACATAGCGGTACATTTTCCATTCGATGAGATCAATCAGATCGGCCTGTCCGTTGGCCTCAGTCCCCAGGATATCCAGAATGGCATCAAGATAGATTTCGTGATCAATATAAACGCCTTCGTATTCAAAATCCATGGCATTTTTTTGTTCATAGATCTCAAAATCTGCAAAGAGCTGTTTGATCTGCGCATATTTTTCTCTGGGGATGTACCGAAGCTGACCGTAAAATCTGATATGATTCATGAGGGATAAGGAGCTATAGAGGATGAAAAAAAGGAGGACCAGGACGGTCCACATCACGGCGCACCGGACATATTTCTCGGTGTTTATTGGAGATATATTGTTATGTCTGTTTTTATCATGGGCTCCTTTGCATGCAGTGCTGTGGGAGTATCTCCAGAAGACGAGGTTATAGGGCATGTGTCCAGTGTATGCAAACAAAAAGGACCGATAAATCGGCCCCTTTTGTTTGCATTGAATGGTTTTTTGCTCTAGGCTTAAGAGCAAGAACCACTGCAACTGCTGCATGAAGATGCGGATGGATCCATTTTCATGGCTGATGTTACTGCGAATCCCGAGTATTGATCAAACTCGAGCTTGATGGGTGCCGCGGTGGTCATAAGTGCCTTGTCGACGACAAAGGTAAAAGCACCAGAGGTATATACATTATCGGTTTCTTTTTGCTCATCCAGAGCAAGTGCCAGGCGTGGGCCGCCTCAGCCTGCAGCCATATACACGCGAATAGGGGTTATATCCTGATTTTCAAATTGCAGCTCCAACTGTTCAAGGGCTGCTGGGGTTACTTCAAACATTGTCTGCCTCCTGTTATGATAAAGTTGGAATTCAGGTAAGTATCACTTGGGACTTTGTCAAATAGTCCTTGCTCTTCATTGCCGGGTTACAACAGCACACGCCTCCTTTTCAGGGCTTTTCGACCTGTGGGAGATTGTGTCTATTTGGCTAAAATTGCAAATAGTTAGGTGCATGTAGCGACATATTTCATTGTTTGTTTGATCATGCAAGATAATTCTAAAAAATATGTTTGGGAAAAGGACACCTGGCATGCATGACGACACATTATCCGTATTGATTATTGATGACGAGCCCTTGATTCTTGAGACACTCGGAGAGTATATGGAAGAACGGGGGTTCCATGTTTTGCTCGCCGAGGGTGGTCGGGAGGGCCTGAGGTTGTTCTCCACTTATTATCCCGATCTTGTGTTGGTCGATTTACGCATGCCCGAAGTCGATGGGTTGGAGGTTCTGGATGTGGTCGTCAGGCAAGCCCCTAATATTCCGGTTATTGTGGTTTCTGGTACGGGGGTCATCCAGGATGCCATTGATGCTCTGCGTTTCGGAGCGTGGGATTTTATCACCAAACCGATGGGAAATTTTGGAGTGCTTGATCATGCCGTGAGCCGGTCGTTGGAACGAAGCCGGCTTATCCGGGAAAATACGTTGTACCAGAAGCATTTGGAAGATGAGGTGCACCTCCGTACCATTGATCTGGAACGTGAAATTACAGAGCGCAAAGAAATAGAGGAACGGTTACGGCAAAGTGAACAGAAATTCCGGGAGCTGAGTATCAAGGACGGTTTAACCGGCCTGCACAATGCCCGGTATTTTTTTAGTCAGATTGAGTCGGAACTTGAAAGAAGCAGTCGGTACGGACATCCTTTAGCGTTGATCCTTATGGATATTGATGATTTTAAAAAATATAATGATACTTATGGCCATCTTCAGGGAGACGCCGTGCTTGTTTGCCTTGCCGAAATCATATTGAAAATGGTCCGGAAAAACGACACCGCCTATCGGTATGGTGGGGAGGAGTTTGTGATTATTCTCCCAGAAACCGAAGTGCAGGAGGCTGTTGCAGTGGCGGAACGTATCCGTACGTTGTTTGCAGCTACGAACCAGTGCACAAAGGAAGGGATGTATGTATTTAAGACGGTCAGCGTGGGTGTGACGGAATATATCCCCGGTGAAAAATCTTCGCATTTGATAGAAAGAGCTGATCAGAAGATGTACGCTGCCAGGGCGCAGGGAAAAAACAGGATCGTATTTTAACAGAATTGTGAGAATGGATTGTTTTGTTTTTTAATGAATGTAGATACGTATACTTTTTGGATGACATCTGTAAAACAACGGATGATATTTGACCATGGCAGATAGCATATCGAACAGTATCCGTCAGACCCTTAAGCAGCAGACCGCCTTCAGCCATGCGTTATTCGAAAATACTGGGGGGGCTTTTTTTATTCTTGACCGTCAAAGCGATATACAAATTCCGCTCTGCAAAAAATTGATTCTGGGGTGAATCCACTGTGCGTATATATCTTGTGGGAGGGGCCGTTCGGGATCGTCTTTTGGGGCGGGAAATACAGGACAACGATTATGTTGTGATCGGGACCGACCGGGAGCACTTTTTGCGGCGTTTTCCCATGGCGTGTGAAGTCGGCAAAAAGGCCTCGGTGTACTATGTGCATGGGGATGAGTACACGATTTCAGACGCCGCAACTATCGAACAGGATCTGCTGGCCCGGGGTTTGACCATCAACGCCCTGGCTATGG
>JAQVZR010000288.1 GCA_028708105.1 Desulfoplanes sp.
ATGTTCATCAATAGAAATACGGCCCTCAAAACGCCCTCTGCCATTGAGTAGCACTGTTTCCATCCGGTGACGGATAAGTTCACGGATAACAGCACCACTCAGGGAAGTGTAGCCGATAAGGGTGAGCTGTTGCAGACCTTCCAGAGCAAATTCTTCGGCGATTTTCTTGCCGCGCATCAGGGCAATATTGGGTCCTGATTTACGCAGATAGGTGCCTGGTTCAAGAATAGAGACTCGTTGCATGTGATCCCCCCGGGAAACATTTCGGAACATTTGTCCTGCGGTTATTCATTCTTCGACGGTCAGGTCAGCCTATACAATCCACCATCTTGCATCTTGAACATGTCTTACCCTGCGGCTCTGCGCCTCTGCTCAATCCAATTTCTCCCATACGTCCCATGATATCCCAACTCGTCACCCCGGTTTCGGCAAAAACAGCCTGACAACATCCAAACTCTGCTGAAGCTGCATAAGAGCGTCCTGAAGATTTTCCGTTTTTTCTGATCTGGTCATATCCGAGAGAAGCCATTTTTTACAATACAGCAGGGGATGGGCATACGGCTCAGGGGATTCGAACACGCAATAATCAAGGGTACATTCCAATAAGGCATGAATACGTTTGCAGCCCAGAGGTGTTCCTCGCAACCGGGAAAGCTTGAGATCCACAAGATGCGGGTTGTATTCCGGTTGATCCTTGAGCAAGGCATGGACCAGGAGTTTGCCCCGGGTCAAAAATGCAATAGTCCCAAACACTACCTTTTCCTCTTTGAGGGATAGAGGCCGCCCTTCCCGGCATAACGCAATGACCTGCCCCAAGGCCGGACACATGTTCACCAATGTCCCCAGTTCAGGATAGGTGGTGCACCATTCTTCATAGCGGGGATGCAGGGAAACAACGGCGTCACGGGATTGTTTCTCCTGCACCGTCACTAAGGACTCGGATACAGGTTCAATATCTTTGAGAACGGCCATCTGTGCCCAGACATCTCCTTGAATTTTAGGAATAAAATAGGATAATTTACCGGTCTTGCGATGGATTCCCAAAGGCAGTTTGACCAGATTGCCAAGTCCTTTACCCGCGAGACGATCCTGTTTGGGAAAGACTTCCAGATGAAAGGAGGTCAAATCCGGAGCGATTTTTTTGGTCATGGCCGTCAACACATTTCTGGCCCGGGATGCGCTGATCGGTTCATGAAAAAAATACCAGAAATGATACCCTTTTCCCCCACTGAATTCGGGCAGGCATGTCATCCCGGCGCGGGAACTGAGCTCTCGGACTTGCTGAAAAATATAGTGCTGTTCACGGCGGATGGTATTTTTTTGACCGACGCTCAACTGAGATTGGCGCAAAGGTTTAACCAGATCCACATCAATAACGCCAAGGCTCACCCTGCTGTCTTCCTGGAGAAGATAGATGCCGTAGGTCATTGTTCCCCGAAGATGGTCACGGATATCCTTGTCGGTCATCGGCCTGCGAACCGGAACATACCCGCTGGTTTTCTCTTTGGTATTGGCCCACTGCCTGGCAAAACACTCCTGCCTTCCATGGAACAGTCGGGCATACAGATCAATCAACCCCTCTTCGTGTTTGAGATGAACAAAGGGGCTATCAATATCATCCTCGTGAGCATCCGCATCCGAAGGAATGGAGTCTGCACCCGATGCAGAAAAAACAGGCAGACATTCCGGAGCGATCTGACCAGCCAAGGCCTTGAGCCCGGCCAACTGTTCTTTTTTCTGGAGCATGACCAGCAGATCAACATGTTCCTTCCAGGCATCCCCATACTCCGGCCGGATGCGATGCAGGGTGTTCAAAATCTCTGATGCCAGATCATGGTCCCCGCAAATCTGAGCCAGACGTGACCATTCCAGGCACTGCTTTGGGGACAATGCTCCCCACACAGCCTGCTTTCCCAGAATGCGCCTGGCTTTATCCGGATCATCACCGGACAGAACAAGTTGCCGAACACGCTCCACAAGAAGCTGATAATCCAGCACCCCACTTTTCGGGTCGATGTTCAGTAATGCTTCAGACATTGGTCACGTCCCCTAGGAATACGTTGCAGGCCAAGGCCAACCGAATTTCTCGCTTCACCCTTCACGCCTCCACACCTCACCCTTTCTCAGCCTTGGCCACTGCGGCCTCCAATTTCCCCAAAAAAGGATATCGTGGCCGATGGATTTTGATTTCCCGGATACCATTCCTGGCTTCGGCAATATTTCCCAGAGCCAGATATCCGCCCACGACCCAGAACAATCCATCGGCATAAATGGTTGTAAACGTTTCAAGATGAAATTGGTTGGCCTCTGTGCCGTACTGAATCACCTTTGCAAAATCATGTTCCTGGTAGGCAATACGGGCCAGCTTCAACAGGCTTTTATGCCGCGAACGACGGTCCCGTTGAGCCGATTGTACAAGGATGTTCTTGGCTTCGGGCAAACGTCCCAATGCTCCGAGACAATCTGCCAGCGTCCAACACACAAAAGGTCTTCTGGCTTTCAGGGGAATACTCGCAACCGTGGCATAGGCCTTTTCCTTTTCGCCAAGGCCCAAAAGGACCCGCCCCATGAGTTCCCGGATATAATTTCCTTCCACGGGATCAATAAATGTGGCTGCGCACTCCAGAGCCTGCCGTGCCTTGTCCAAACTATTCATGGCAAACAGGGTCTTGCCCAGGGCAAAATACTTGTGCTCGGATTTAACGTACCCGCTTTTTTCATCTTCCCGGATACATTGTTCCATATGCTCAAGGGCCACACTGTTTCTGCCCTGCCCCAATGAACAGGAAGCCAGATTATACAGCGCCTTGATGTAATTTTTGCGTTCCTGAGTTCGTGTATTCCGGATCTCGGGGCTATACCCATTCCAATTACTCACAGCCTTGGCAAAAAGGGGCAGGGCCGCTTCGGGATTGCGTTCCAGATCCTTATACACCTTACCTTCACGATAGAAATTGGTGACCCGATCGGGCATCAGAGACTGCGCTTTTTGCAGATGAAGATGGGCCTTGGCCAATCGTTCCTTCCGGGCGGCCGGGAGAAGAAAAATCTCTTTATTGGCGGCTGCCATGAGGCTGCGATAGTAATTGAAGGCCAATGCAGAATGGACCAGAAAACTGTTCGGCTCCATGACCAGACAATAGTCCAACTCTTCAAGAGCCAGGTCGATCTTACCCAACTGGCCCAGGGCAAAAGCAATCTCTCGACGAAGCCGCACATCCAACCCGAATTCCACCAGATCAGGTTCCTTTTCCGCAACCGGATAAAACAGATCCACGATGTCCTGCCACTGCTTGTTCCGCTGCAATTCCTGGATTTCCCCAAGAACTCTTTCCTGACGATTCTTTTCCCGCTCCTGGATCATGGGATCGGAGGCAAGTTTGGCGAACAGGTCATCGATCACGCCATGATCGCTGGAAGTATTCAGGGGAGATGTAGGGGCCGCATCGGCGGGAGGATAGGAAATGACTTTGACGGGGTGTGCACTCATGGCTGCGCTCCTTTGCTTGAACGTCGGCAGTATGTGCTGT
>JAQVZR010000289.1 GCA_028708105.1 Desulfoplanes sp.
CCCGTTCTTTTTCCCTGGCCATGGCCGCGGCGGGCAGCATGATGGCAAAAAGGGTAATCATGTTCATGAGTTCAGTGATGCTCATAAACCAGGCGTCGTCCAGGTTCGCATTGAAACGAACCCGCCTGTCAATTTCAACCCGAGGAGCCTGTTCAAGGATATCCCGGCTCAGCCCCAAACGATGCAGACCCTCATCAAGGGCGTACGCACCAACAATAGCCTCCCCGTAACTCACGGCCAGGGTCCCCAGAACGGAATTGGTGGCATCCACCAGCATCTGCATCCGGGCTGGAGTTCCCCGACGTAAACTATCCTGGAATCCCGACGGAATATCCAGCACGACCATGGCCTTGTCGGTATCCATACGTTGAATTCCCTCACCAGAACGGCCGACAGCTCCTTCAATCTGGAAAAAAGGCTTCTGGAAGAGGCCAATGATTTCTCGCGAGGCCGACGTCCGATCACCTTCGTGGACAACGGTGGCCGCATTATTGAGCTGCAGGGTGATGCCTGAACCGGCCAGATAGATATCCAGGGTAAAACTGTACACGATGAACAAAATAAGCACCATATCCCGGGCCAGCTGGACGATTTCCTTATGGGTCATCACCCCGACCTGGCGGGACCATATGTATGTGCGTGTCACAATGCTCATCACGACATCCTGGTTGTTAAACGGCAGGTACGTATTTTCTATGCTCTCACCTGCAAAAAAAAATGCATATTCGTTATCATTCAGGGTCTATTCCCGATTCTCTCTGCTTCATCATCGTCCCCCTACACCTTCGGCCTCTTGGTGAACAATGCATAACCGGTCCCCAGAAGGCACACCGCATATCCTCCCAGTACCAAGACATCCGGCCACATCTCCGCCGCACCCGAGCCTTTGAGAAAACACCCGAGCACGATATTATTATAGTACATGGCGGGCATGAGATGCGCCATGACCTGGGCCCCCTTGCTCAGGGAGGCGATGGGGATGATGCATCCCGAATACAGAGCCGCCGGGACGATGGTCACGATAGCGGCCACGACCATGGCAGATATCTGGGTCCGCGCAAAAACAGAAATAACCAGTCCTATACCTGTGGTACAGATCACATAGAGCAAGGTTACCAGACTGAAAAACAGCAGGTTCCCCTTAAAAGGGCTCAAGAAAAGGATACGGGCCATGGCATAGAGTACGCAGGCGTTGAGTAAAGAAATGACCACATACAGGGAAAGCTTGCCCACCAGAAATTCGAACCGAGTCACCGTAGATGCATAAATATTATAGATGGACCCGCTTTCCTTTTCCCGCACCACCCCCAGAGCGGTCAAAAACGGCGGGGTCATGAGTAAAATAGCCATGATCAGTTTCGCGGCCACGGACCAGTCGCTGTTGACGCTCTGATTATACATGTACCGCGTTTCAAAGGCCACCGGAGCCAGTGCCTTTCTGGCCTGATCCCGCGTCATGCCGTAACGTTGGGCCACAAAACGGACCAAGTATTCTGTACTGAATCTGCTGGCTATAGCCTGAAAATATCCGCGCATCAGATTAGCCCGGAAGGGATAGGTTCCGTCGATGAGGGCCAGAACCTTTACGGGCTTGCTGCCCAGCAGCCTGCGTTGAAAATGTTCGGGGATCACAAGATAGGCCCGTAATTTCCCCGAAGCGATCAAAGGCTCAAAGGCTTTTTCTGAGGAGCGGTATCCTTTGAAATCAAAATACCGCGAAGCAATGAACTGGTAGGAAAAATCCCGGCTGAGCTTGGTTTTATCGTGATCCACAATACCAAAGGGCAGATCTTCCACATCGAAATTAAGGCCATACCCAAGCAGGAGCATCAGAAACGCCGCAACCACAAAGGCCAGCACAAAAAAAATCCGGTCACGGATAATTTCCAGCCATTCTTTGCGTACAACCGCAAAAATACGTTGGGGGCTGATCATATCTTGTCCCCCTGTTCCAGGGCCAGAACCCGGTACACGAAAACATCCTCCATGGACAGGGGTGTTTCCAAAACTCCGGTCAGTCGGATGCCACCATCCTCCAGAAGAGAACGGATCTCTTGTTCCGCACCGGCCTTATCCTGCGCCAGAAGATGAATCTTCTTTCCGAACAGAGCGACACCCTGGAATTTTTTTTCCAGCACCGCCAAAGCCTCCAGCGGTCGGTCACACCCCACTTCCAGAAGATGGCCGGCATCCTTGTTCAGATCAGCCTTCATCCCCGCCGGCGAACCATCTGCCACGATGCGCCCGTTATACATGAGAGCCAGATGATCGCAGTGTTCAGATTCGCTCATGTAGTGGGTCGTGAGCATAATGGTCACCTGCTGCTCACGGGAAAGCCTGAACAAAATGTCCCAGAACAACCGTCTGCCCACGGGATCGACACCAGAGGTCGGCTCGTCCAGAAAAATCACCTGAGGTCTGTGCACCAGGGCGCATCCCAGGGCCAGACGCTGTCCGACACCCATGGGCAGACTGCCTGCAAGCCGTTTTTCATACCCGGCCAAACCGGCCATGGACACAACCCAATCAATCCTTTCCCGGGTTCTCTTGCGCCCCAGGCCATAAATTCCCGCATACAAACGGATATTTTCTAACACGGTCAAATCCCGGTACAAAGAAAACATCTGCGACATATAACCAATCCGCTCTTTGATAATCCGGCCGGCCTGCTGCATACCGGCTCCAGCCACCTGCCCGTTGCCGTCACTGGGACGGATAATACCCGTGAGCATCTTGATGACAGTGGTTTTTCCCGCACCATTGGCCCCCAGCAGACCGAAAATCTCTCCCCGAGGAACCTGAAAGGAAATCCGATCTACAGCGGTGAACGAGCCAAACCTCTTGGTCAACTCCCGGGCCTCTATGGCCGGTTGCTCATTGCCTTTATCCAGCGTTTCTGAGCTGCCGGCCAGATCATCCCCGAGGACGACCACCGGAGATTCCTTGACCAGACCCCGCTGCAGCAAAAGCTGGACAAAAATATCCTCAAGTTCAGGCGATGCTGCAGAACTATGGACCACCTGAGCCCTGCCCACCAGAGAACATACCTGGCGCAACGCTTCTTCTCGATCATGGCCGGGAACAAAAATGCGCACCGTGGTTCCAAGCGTCTGGACCTGGGCAAAATGTTGACGAACAGTATTCGGCACGTCACTGCCCTGCTGCAGTTCCAGGGTGACAATATTCCCTGGCAGAGTGTTCTGGATAGTGTCTGGTTCCCCCTGGGCCACGACCTTACCTGCGTACATGAGGGACATGCGATGGAATCTGGACGCCTCATCCATGTATGCCGTCGACACCAGCGCAGTGATTTCCCGTTCTCTAAGAAATTCTGCCAGGATGGCCCAAAAATCCCGCCGGGAGACT
The DNA here is from genome assembly GCA_028708105.1 of Desulfoplanes sp. Taxonomy (GTDB): domain Bacteria; phylum Desulfobacterota; class Desulfovibrionia; order Desulfovibrionales; family Desulfomicrobiaceae; genus Desulfoplanes. Next base: position 3,367 of record JAQVZR010000289.1, read on the forward strand.
GGATCAACCCCTGTGGTGGGTTCATCCAGAATAACAAGCTCAGGTTCATGGATCAGGGTGCAGACCAGACCCAGCTTTTGTTTCATGCCCCCGGAAAGTTTCGCCATAGGCCGGTCGCGGTAACGGTCAAGACGTGTCACC
>JAQVZR010000290.1 GCA_028708105.1 Desulfoplanes sp.
GCGATGCTCTGCGAGAAGCGGCGAGATCGCCGGGGCGGTCGGGGTCTCCAGGCCCACGGTTGTCCGGCGGCTCAAGATCCTCTTTATCCCCTGTTGCTATGGATGCTTGAGTGGGAGAATACGTCGTACAGTACGGTGTTTATATGCAAAATTATTAAGAATCTGGAACCATTTTTGTTTACCGGAGAGCATTGGGCTGAATTGGCCGACGCATTGTACGCAGAAGATCATGATGCTGTATGCGTGTGGCTCTGGCAGCTATGGGAAGAAAAGGGGTACCTGAAGAAATATCGTTCCATGGATTTTTTGCAGGCCACGGAGTGTCTGGATGTATTTCGTCCCAAGGTACGCAAGGTAAGGGGTAAGAAAAAAAAGACGGCCAACAGCTTGCTTGAGCAAGCTCTTTTGAATCTTTTAAGGTAACTGTTTGTCTGGTTGTTTTGTTCCTTGTGCTCTGTTCGCAGAAATTTTACCTATGGTGTCATAACTATGTTTGAAAATGCCCGCAAAACACTCCGTGTCGGCCCCAACGCAACCCATAACGAGGTGCGCAAGGCATATATAAAAATGGTTCGCCGCTATCCTCCGGAACATTTTCCTGAAAAATTTTTGGCCATCAAAAAAGCCCAGGAAACGTTGAATATGGAAGAAAATGCTGCAATCAAATGGTTGGTCGCGACTCAAGACATTGATTCTCCCAGAAAATTTTTTCAGCTCTGGTTCCAAGACGACTTTGAAGGACAGACTTCTGTTCTGGACGAGATCCCCCAGCAATTGGATATGCAGCCTTTTACCCACGTTCTTTCCGGTGGAGAAATAAAAGAGGCCCTTGAACAGGCTGTTTCCGATATCGCGGCACAGGGTATTACAATGCGGAGATAGCAAGAAAGCTTCTTGTGGCAGGAACGAAATAGCAGCTGATAGTTGTAAATGACAAAAGCCTTGGGAATGGGGATTTTTTGAAATTTGGATTACTGGTTCTTATTTGAACCAATGAAGGGCAGGGCATCCGGGGAGCAGGTTGAGCTGGGTACAATAATGGGCATACAGGGCCAGGCTGGCCTGCTCTTTATGGCCCAATTCGTAGCTCATGACGTTCCAGTAGGCGATGAGTTCTGCTGGAGTAAAATGCGTGTGCACTGCTTCTGCGGCCAGGCGATCAAGCCGGGCATGCACGGATTTTTTGATGGCTACAAGCTGTGAAGAGAGGTTGTGCAACAGTGTGTACTGTTGATCATCGAGGTCATTGCGCACGATCCACAGGGCAAAGACAAAGGGCAGGCCGGTCCATTGCTTCCATGCCTCGCCAAGATCGATGATCTGCCAGCCTTGGGGACGGTTGACGTACAGATCAAGAGCGCGGTCGCCTATTTCCAGAAAGGGGAGTCCTTGGGAAAGCCCCAGGGCTGGTTCGGTGACATGCCATTCGGGCGCGGGGAATTTCCAGGCTAGAGACCATAAAATTTTGAACAGACCTACAGAGGTCGCCGAGGCTCCGGTCACATTGACCCGGTTGCCGTGCGCCGTCAAAAAATCAGGGAGTTCTTCCATGGGCACCGGGCTGGCCAGAAGGACGCTCTGGACCGGACCGTCAGAGCTGATGCTTAGTTCCGGAAGAATCTGATAGCGTTCCGCATGCAGGAAATATTCAAATGCTGAAGAAGGAGAAATATCGATACTGCCCTTGGCCAGACATGCGTTCAGAAATGAGGGATGGCCAGGTGTCAGACGGTAGTTGTCACACTGTTCCTGTTCCAGAAGATGGAACAGGGGCCAGACATTGAGATAATCGATTTTTCCTATATTAAGCATGGCCATGATACATCCTTGTGGTTGGTCAGAAAACACCGTGCAGGATTGTGTACAAACAAAAAAAGGCGGTTACTCCGCCCTTTTTTGTTTGTAAATACCAAATGGTATGCTTAATCCAACTGAGAAATCAATGTTTCTTTGATGGAATTAATGGTACCTTCACCATTGAGTTCGATGTATTTGAAACCGGCCTTGGGGGCCAGGTCTTTATAAAAGTACGCTGCTGCCATGGTACCATCTTCTGTATTATAATAGATGTCATGGCGTTTGTTGATGGCTTCTTCATCCTGGTCATCCGCACGGCTTTTCAAGTCGCCACCACAGACACGGCATTTGTCTCCCTTGGGTTTGATGGCGTCGATGAAGATGTTGTTGGGATGGTTGTTGTCATTAACGCACAGACGACGGCCCATGATGCGGTTTTTGGCAACCTCGCGGGGCAGGAGAATCTCAATGACGTAGTCCAGCTTGGAGCCGGCTTTCTGCAAGGCGTCCCAGAGTTTTTCAGCCTGGACTTTGTTGCGCGGGAAACCGTCCAGGAGCCATCCGTTGGCGCCCTTTTCTTTTAACGTTTCAAGGACCATGGGAATGGTAATGTCATCAGGTACAAGTTCGCCCTTGTCGATGAATGCTTTGGCTTTTTTGCCAAGAGCCGTGCCCTGGCCGATGTGCTGGCGAAAAATAGCGCCGGACTCGATGTGGGCCAGTGCGTATTTGTCCTTGACCAAGGAGCCCTGGGTTCCCTTGCCGCTGCCATTGGGTCCAAAAATTAAGATATTCAAGGTAATAACCTCCGTTTATGAAAAAGAAAAATTTCACAAACTTCTATCCGGCCTGGTTTCTTCTGTCAATAAGCGGCAGGCGAATGTTTGTGTCGAACCTATTTACGCCCGGGATTGAACCGTGTACGAAAAACATGGTTTTATCCCTATTTTATTTTGAGGTTTGCCGCATGAAACATATCCAGAATTTTGTAGAAGGTCTGGTCGAGGAAGGCCTGAATGAGGCGGCGAGTACCTTTTTTGGGAAGCGGAAACGCCTTGAAGATGAAATCCTTCTTTTCGAGAAGAAATGCGCGCAATTGCATGTTGTCGGCGACGAGGTGATCGCATGGGGACATGCCCTGGGCGTTTTGCTCCTTGATGGGGACAGACTTGCAGATTTCTATACGGCTATAGGTGTTGATCTTGGCGAGGTCCGGCAGCTTATGGGAAGTTGCTGGCATGTTGATTTTATTTTTCCCAGCGCTCTGTTCCTTAAAACGAAGTATCGCAAGACCGTCTATGGACTGTACCGTCAGCTGTATACGTCCTGTGACAGTTATCGGTATGGGCGCTACTATGATGATCCTTCCCGGCCAGGAGGGAAAAAACAGACGGTCAATTATGCATCTATGCATGATTGGCTGGAGCGACTCAATGCCAAAATCGATGTCATCAACAATGATAATCAGGCATCCCTGGTGCTCCAGTTTGCCAAGCAGTTCCAGCTGGGACAAAACGAAAAAGAACGCATCATTGGCACGGACTTACACTATACCCTTGATGAAGATCTGGCGTTCCCACACATTGATTCTACTACTTGCGATTTTTTTATGTTTCCGGAACTTCCTGCTCCGCAATCCGTCAGGCAGGCCATCATGTCGTTGAGTGGTCAGGTGTACGCAGCACATAAGGAAGAAATTGTAAAG
>JAQVZR010000013.1 GCA_028708105.1 Desulfoplanes sp.
GTGTTGCCCTCCAGGCGACTGGAGTTCCACGACAGATCGATCAACAAGCGGGTTGCGATCCGGCGAGCGTAGGTTCCCGCAGGTTTATTTGCATTGACTGCTTGACCGTGGTTGAGCAATTCGGCTCGTAGCGATTCCGGAAGGTAAAAACTTACACCTGGGCGATAGCTGTCCAGAAATTCCTGGTTGTATCCTACAGGTATCCGTTTTTGAAGAGGCTGGTTGATATGATTTTCAATCAACGTGGCTTCATCGGATAGCGGAATGAGAAAGGCGGCGTGTGTGTTTTTTGTCAAAGGCGGGGCTGACTGCGTTTCCTGGAATTTTTCCTTTGTGAACAGATAACGGATAGCTCGGCCCTGTCCTTTTTTCTCAAGGCGTCCTTCTTCAACTAATTTACCTAGATGGCGTTGTAACGTTCTTCTGGGAATAGAAAACGGCATATTTTTTTCAATGAGGTCGACACCGGCACCTCCGGGAAATCCCTCGATAGCGTCCAGAATGGCCTTGTATTTTTGGATCAAAGAAGTCTTAAGCATATGATGCACCTTGGCATGGGGAGCAAAAATGATGTTATCGCGCCATTTTTTTGGCGCGATAACACAATAACAAGATGTTTTTTGGCGCGCAAATTATTTTTATGCCAAATCTTTTTCATGCAGCAGATACATCCTGTTATTATCCACACAGAAAAATATCCTGGCAATTTTTTTATACTAAACCAAACCCAGATAGAAAACGTGAGTTTTGATGTCAGACTGGTCAGCCTTGATACCGGTGCACATGTCCGTAAGATTAAAAAGTACGGATTTCAACGTAGGTTTGGTTTAAGACTGAAAATGGCCCCTTTTAGGTGGTTATTGACAACTATTTCAAATTATTAACTTGGTCCGACCCCATAAACGTTCCCTTCTGTTATTGCTGAATAGGACATAGAGAGAACGCATGGGGACTCAAATTTCTGCCCTCACCCCTGCAGCTTTTTCATCGAATACATTCCCTTTACTCCGGCCACGGGGGTGAACCTCCGTTCATCCTTTGAGCCGAGCAAGTGCTTTATGCCATCAAAGGCTTCCTGGACAAAGGCCTTGCTGCCGATGATTCCGGAATCCGTGAAATAGCGGGTGCGGTATTTGAAACGCTCTGCCCTGGTCAGCAGGTACTTTTTTATTCGTTCGGCTTGAACAAGTGCCGAATCCATCGCCTTGCCCTTTCCCGTATCCAGAGCACCGGTTTCGTACACAAATTCTCTGTATTTGCTGAGTATTTCCGCAGGATCATACTCATTCCATTCCTTCATTCCGAAATCCGTATTCAAAAATTCGTCAATATTTCCGTTGCCCGTATGATATCCCAGGGTGTTCCATCTGTAGTCTTCGGGCTTTTGGACCAGCCCGGCACGCACGGGATTGAGATCAATATATGCCAGCAGATTGATGAGGGTGGGGCCGTCTTCCACGATCACGCTTTTAAAGCGATCTCCCCAGAAAAAGCCACGACGGTTATGGGTCTTGTTGTAATACCGGGTGAATGCCTGCTTGATGGATTTCATGTAATGGGAGAGGGAGGTGAGCATCTTTTTGTGACGCGAAATAGCAGCGGGGGTGATGAATCTCCCGTCGGCGTACCAGGTCTCCATGCGTTTGCGGATTGCATCGTCGGAAATCTCGTTTGTGGAATGCATACGCACTGCAAGATGGAAATGATTGCCCATGAGCGCAAACCCGAGAACGTCAACCACATAAAAAGAGCTGAATTTTCTGATCAATTCGAGGAGCACTTCTTTGCCGACATCCGAGAGAGGATAACCGTCCAGGGCGGTTCTGGACATGATATGATAGATGGTGGACGTGTCGGATTTAAGAAAACGGGGGATGCGGCTCATTTTGGCCTCCGGTGGAAAAGATTTGTGAGATTTGGAGGAAATTTTATCGATATGTAGCTGAGAAATATGGATGAGTAAAGTGTCTGTCCCCATAAGCCTTACTATTCACCTCAAAAAAAGGGGAATCTCATGCATAAAGCACACGTCTATTTCACGAACTTTCGCACCAAGGCCTTTGGTGACGGTCTGCCCACCAAACTCAAGAAGATGATCCTAAAGGCCGGGATCGGAAACATCGAGCTTCAGGGCCGATTCGTGGCCATCAAACTCCATTTCGGCGAACTGGGAAACATCAGCTATCTCCGCCCCAACTATGCCAGGGCCGTGGCCGACGTGATCAAGGACCTGGGAGGCAAACCCTTTCTGACCGACTGCAACACCATGTATCCGGGCAAACGGAAAAATGCCCTGGAGCATCTGGAATGTGCCTGGGAAAACGGGTTCACCCCCCTGACGGTCGGGTGTCCCATCCTCATCGGGGACGGACTCAAGGGGACCGACGATATCGCGGTCCCGGTCACGGGAGGCGAATATGTGCAGGAGGCCAAAATCGGCCGGGCCATCATGGACGCGGACGTCTTCGTCAGTCTGACCCATTTCAAGGGTCACGAGATGACCGGGTTCGGCGGGGCCATCAAGAATATCGGCATGGGCTGCGGGTCCCGCGCGGGAAAAACCGAACAGCACAGCAGCGGCTTGGCAAACATCGACGAGGACCTGTGCACGGGCTGCAAGGCCTGCCTGAAGGAGTGCGCCAATGACGCCCTGCACTTCAACCCCGAGACGAAAAAGACCACCGTGGACCATGACAATTGTGTGGGCTGCGGCCGCTGTCTGGGTGCCTGTAATTTCGATGCCATCTCCTTTGAAAACGACGACGCCTATGAACTGCTCAATCGGCGCATGGCCGAATATACCAAGGCAGTGGTGGATGGCCGCCCGCAGTTCCACATCTCCCTTATCGTGGATGTCTCCCCGAATTGCGACTGCCATGGGGAAAACGATGTCCCCATCCTGCCCAATATCGGCATGTTTGCCTCATTCGATCCCCTGGCCCTGGATCAGGCCTGCGTGGATGCCTGCCTCAAGGCCAAACCCCTGCCGGGCAGCCAGCTCGCCGACAATCTCTCCAATCCGGACTTTACAGACCACCATGACCATTTCACCAACTCCACCCCTGAATCCGAATGGCGCTCGTGCCTGGAGCACGCCCAAAAAATCGGCCTGGGAACCCGGGAGTATGAATTGATCGTGGTCAAATAGATCCCCCTGCACGACTTCTTTTCCAACCAAACAACGAGCAGATCCCCGCTCTCACAATGATGAGAGCGGGGATCTGCTCGTTGGAGCCAGGACTCGGGGTTCAAACTCAAAACACATGGACCGACTTGGAATCAAGGTGACGGATACAAACGATCACCGCCTTCAAGATGGTATTGATGATCATCTTTGAAACGTTACCAACCAAAACAGGCCCTCCCTGGAGGAGACAAAAAAACCGTATCAATAATGGAATTATCATCTCAAAACCGATACTCTTTTAAGGTGCATTCAGGATAATTTAAAAAATTATATCTACATATCAGTTAGATACAAAAACAACCAAATGGCACCCCTCTTGCTTTTAGTGAAGAAACCTAAACACCAGGAGGGTGATATGTCCATTGTTCTTCAAGAAAGACCCATTATCATGATCGGCCCGGAAAGATCCGGCACCACACTTGTCATGGCCATGCTCGGCAATCATCCGCGAATAGCCGTCCCCGAGGTCGTCTGGTATTATTCCCGATTCAGGCCCTATCTGCACACCTATGGCGACCTCTCGAACAAAGAAAACTTCTACACGTTGGCAACGGAAATGGTCCATGGACTCAAGACGCCCTACTGGGGGATGAACGTCAATCCGAGAACCATTGTCGATGAAATCGTAGAGAGTGCTCGCGAACAGAGCTTTGCAGGATTATATTGCGCCATGTTCGAGCGTTATGCCAAGGAAGTCGGCGACAAGCCGCGCTGGGGAGAAAAAACCCCGTACAATCTGTTTTTTATCGGCTCCATTCTCGAAGATTTTCCCAACGCACAATTTGTCTATATCACGCGTGACGGTCGCGATGCCTCAGCAGATTACCTGGAGTCCTCGTTTGGACCGACCAATATCTACAGTGCCGCTAAAGTATGGAAACTGTGCATGAACGCGGTCAAGCCCTGGCGGGAAAAACTGAACAAAGATCAGTGGTTTGATATCAAATACGAAGAACTCGTTCGAGAACCTGAAAAGGTATTGCGCGCAACGTGTGAGTTTCTTGGGGAAGAATACGATCCCCTTATGATGGATTTCCACAAATCGGATATCGCCGTGGCACGCGGGAAGACCCGTGACCACAAACCCTTGGGCAGCCCCGTCAGCGACAAATATGTGGGGATCTACAAGGATCTGCTCAGCCAGCGCGACCAGCGCATCTTTGCGGCTGTCGCAGGCAAGGAGATGCAGGAGGCAGGATATGAACTGGACGTCCAACCCGAATTGCCGGAGAAAGAGATCCTGAATAAATACGACGAATGGGACTGCCGGGTTCGGGCTGCGACCCTCGACGGATATGAAGGACATATCGGTTATGAGAGTTACAATGATTGGCTCATCGACCAACGGGCAGAACGGAAGAAAAAAGGACTCTGGTCAGATGAGAATGTCCCTTCAAACGTCTACCCGCTGGGTGCACCCGAAGAAGAACTCATCATGGGCCAGCGAGCCTGGACCAAGTGGAAAAAACACTTCAGCATCAAGAGAGAATACAACGGCAAACTAGCCCTCTAGAGCGAATGCCGGGGGATCGTCGGCAACAATCTTCCGATCCCCCGGCATGTCTAGTATGCAACAGTCGGCATACGCCGGGCAAATATGCACTACATGCCCAGGTCTTCTTGCAACAGAAAGGATGCTCGCTCTCAATCTTTGTCAGAAAAATTCGGAATGGTCATTGAAACTTTGAATGCCCGCTCAATCTTTTTCAACAGGTCAAACCCATCGTCCCAAAAAAAACCGCTTCTGTCTCTGCGAAAAAAGTCATGTATCATAACAAATAGGATCAGGATCGCATGAAAACGTAAAGCGATTGTTGCACTGCCCAGTTCATGTACATACCATCTTACTGACCTGATTTCGCAGTCCAGAGGAAATCTCTTGGGGAAAACCGTTTGCGGGATATCTGCACGTTTGATTTGACAAAAAACGGTGATGTTCATTTACAAAACTAGAACATCGTCACTATTTAGGTCAAATCCATTCTAACGGAACTGCTTTGGAGAACCATATGAGTAAGAAAAAAGACACAAGCCTTTCGGGATCAGGAAGGAATTGGCTCCATATTTTACTTGGACCAGCCATTTTCATAATCATACAATTCATCCCTGTCTTTGGCCCCCCAAATGCCAGAATGGGGTTTGGTATCCTGTTCTGGATGGTCTACTGGTGGGTTACCGTGGCCGTAGATATCAAAGTCACCTGTCTCGTCCCTCTCATGGTGGTCGCCTTTCATGAGTACATGCCCATCGTCAAGGTCATGCAAGCATATGCCCACCGTGATGCTTTTCTCATTGTCGGCGCAAGCATTGTAACGGTTGCCTGGGCTCGATGGGGTTTTGCCAAACGAATCGCCCTACATTTTTTGCTATACTTCGGCAACGATACGCGCAAACAAATGATTGGATGGTTTCTGCTTACAGCCTTTGCCAGTTTTATCATGGGCAACACGCCTGTGGCTGCAGTTTTTGCACCCATCGCAGTTGCAGCATTGATTTACGCAGGCTTCGACACCTTTGAACTGCGTTGGAACAGCAATGCCGCCTCCAATGTACTCATCGCTGTAGCCTGGGGCGCCTCTGCAGGCGGCATGGCCACACCACTGGGTGGTGGACAAGCGATTGTCACCCTCGGTCTTTTGCAGAATTATATAGGACAGGAAGTCTTCTTCTTTGATTGGTCGTTGCGTATGATTCCGGTTTCACTTGTGGTCATCCTGGCAATGAGTCTCTTCATGTGGTTTTTCATGAAGCCGGAGATGCAGACATTCAAGGGCGGACGAGACTTCTATCGCCAGGAACTTCGAGAAATGGGGCCATTCAGCTATGAAGAAAAGATCGCCTGCGTGGGTTTCATAATCATTGTCGCGCTTGCACTACTTCGTCCATTGTATGTTGATTTTCTCAAAGGCCCCTTCTTTGCCTGGATGCATCCATCACGAATGTTTTTCATCCTGGCCCTGATTCTCTTCTTTATCCCTTCACGTCGCGAACCTGGCGAAACCCTGGTTTCCATAGATTCCCTCAAAAAACACTTCCCTCTCGCCATTCTGTTCATATGGCCTGCCTCCGTAGCTCTGGGCCGCATCCTGAACCAGACAGGGGCCAGCGCTGTGGTAGGTGGCTGGCTGGGATCATTTATTGCTTCAGGCAGTGATATCATGTCCATCGTAGCGTTCAGCCTGGGAGGAAATACTCTGTCTCAGGTTACCTCGGACACGGCCGCTGCAGGCGTTATGATCCCCATGGTTATTGAAACCTTTAAGAACTGGGGTGGACTCCCGTTTGGTGCTGTGCCGTTTATCTGGGTCGTTGGAAGTGCCATCAGCTGGAGTTATGCAGTGGCATCGTCAACCGGAGCACAGGGAATCGTCGCCGGATTCGGTGCAAACCTCAAACGAATGTTCTTCTATGGCATCGTCGGAGGAGTTCTCTCCGTAATGGTTTCCACACTGTATTTCATTATCATGGTTGGTGTGCTCAAGTCGGATTTTTACCTTCTGCCTCCCGGATTCTAACCTCGAACATCGAACATCAAACCTTTTGTCAGACGGATGCACAGGCATCCGTCTGACATGGAGAATATACACATGATCTCGATTTTTTTTCTGGCCGTTACCTCGCTCATTGTCGGCGCATTGATCGGCTGTGTCGGAGTAGGCGGTATCCTGCTCATTCCCGCTCTGGCTTTTTTCTCGGGCCTCAGCACCCATGTTTCCATGGCCACGGCATTGTTCAGTTTCATCTTTACCGGAATCGTGGGCACTATCCTGTATCAGCGCAAAGGAAGCATCGACTGGGGAATCACCATCCCCGTGTGTCTGGGAGCCGTATTTTTCGGCTACCTGGGTGCCATGGTGGCATCCTATACCAATGCCGTGCACCTGAACATCGCACTGGCCTGCATCATCGTATTTGCAGGCATCTATACCTATCGCCCCTACACGGGAGACGGGCTGCTGGCATTGGAAGTTCAAACCATGGGCAAACGGTTGCTACTTTTTGCCATAGGTGCCACTGTGGGATTCGGCTCCGGACTCACAGGAGTGGGAGGACCGGTTCTTTCGGTACCCATAATGGTCGTTCTGGGATTTTCCCCTCTGACCGCCATTGCGACAAGTCAGGTGATTCAGATCGTGGCCGCCGTCTCGGGGACCATCGGCAATCTGGAATTCGGCGGGATCGACTTTGTAACGGGATCCTGGGTGACCCTGGTTGAATTGGTAGGTGTCGCCATTGGAGCACATATCGCCCACAATTCCGGAGCCAGGCGATTGCGGACCATCGTTGCCGTTGTCTGTATCATTGTTGGCGGTTTCATACTGGTCAAATCCGTTGCAGCCCTGTAAGTAACAACCAAAAAAATCGGCTCCTCTGGTTACACGTCAACCCCTGGCCAAACGTTCTCGGAAACATAACCACCGCCATGCCAAGGTAGTAGCAGCCATGCCTAAAAACCGCCTCTTTCGTTTTGCCTTTGTTTCCAACTCGGCCCAGATCGCAAATTCGGTCAAGGCGTTCGAAAACCCTGAACGCGAACATATCGAAATCCGACTGGCCAGCATGGAAGAGGCTCTGCCCGTGGCCAAGGATTGTCTGGCAGGAGGCGTGGAGGTTGTCCTGGGCGGCGGAGCCACCGGGCGACTTTTGAGAGAAAAACTCAAACTGCCCGTGGTGACTATCGCCCGCAGAGACATGGATGTGATCCATGCACTACTGCGCGCCAAGGAACACTCCCATCGGATCGGGCTGACCAGCTTTGGGGGCGCGACCTCTGGTGTAGATCTCATGGCCTCGATTCTGGACGTGGATATACGGTTATTGGAATTCCGTACCACTCCGGAACTCGTGAACAACATTACACAAGCCGTCCAGGATGGCTATCGGTGCATCGTGGGGGGAGGGGTCTGCAAAACCATTGCGGAAACCGTTGGCGGCGAAGGTTTTGTGGTCGTTCCTGGTGACCGGGTGATCCAGCAGGCCCTGGAGGAAGCCCGCGTCATCGCGGAATCCCAGCGACGAACCACGCAGGAGGCCGAACGACTTCGGGTCATCCTGCATTCTGTTAAAGAAGGCGTGGTGGGGATCGACTCCAAGGGCAATATCGACCTGATCAATCCCGTTGCTGCGGACATGTTTCGTCTGGACGCCGAAACGGTCATGAACAAGCCCATGCCTCAAGACCTTCAAGGTGCGGGATTGCGCAAGGTCCTTGAAAGCGGTGAAGCCGAAGTCGATAAATTCCGTACGGTAGCGGGCGTGGATATGTTCATCAGCTCCCTGCCGGTCAATGTTTCCGAAGACACGCGTGCCGTGGTGGCAACATTCACCCGAACCTCACGTATTCAGGATCTGGATCGCAGACTCAAAGAAAAGCTTTACACGAAAGGGTTCATGGCCCGCTACAGCCTTGACGACTTCACAGGTGCATGCAGTTCGGTCGTCCGATTACGAGAAAAGGCCCTGCAATACGCCCGGACGGAGGCATCTATACTCATTCAAGGAGAAACTGGTACGGGGAAGGAGATTCTTGCACAGGGCATTCACTTGGCAAGCCAGAGACACCGTGGTCCTTTTGTAGCAGTGAATTGCTCAGCCTTGTCAGAAACTCTGCTGGAAAGTGAACTTTTTGGCTACGAGGAAGGTGCGTTTACCGGTGCGAAACGAGGGGGGAAACAAGGCTTGTTTGAACTGGCCTCGGGCGGCACCTTGTTTCTGGACGAACTGGCCGACGTGAGCCACTCGATTCAGGTCCGTCTACTTCGAGTCATAGAAGAAAAGGCCGTCATGCGCGTGGGCGGTGACAGGATAGTACCGGTTGATGTCAGAATACTTGCTTCATCTTACAAAGATCTTGCTCAAGCGGCTTTGCTCGGTACATTTCGCTCCGATCTCTACTTTCGCATCGCAACACTCAAACTCAACACCATCCCCTTGCGCGAACGGATCGAAGATATTCCGATCCTCATAGAATCGCTTTTGAAACGTTACAGCACGCCAAGTAGTTTATCCCTACTCCCTCTTTCTCAAGAAGTTTTTTCACGAATGAAAAATCATCCGTGGTTTGGGAATATCCGTGAACTCGATTCGCTGATACAGCGCTTTCTTGCCTTATTCAGCGCGGACAAATTTGACGAACAAAAGCTGGCTGTGGAGATTATGAATGAGCTATTCAATGAAACGCGTCCTGTTGCGAGTATTACGGACATTGAAGATACAAACAGAAATTTGAAACAGCAACTCCAAAAATATGAAATAGAGATAATCGAAGAAACTCTTGGTATGACAGAAAATAATAAGGCAAAAGCAGCAAAAATTTTAGGAATAAGCGTCAATTCCTTATGGCGCAAGCTCCGTAACAACTGATTAAAGCTGATTCTACTAATAAATCGCCATGCAAGGATTTTTTCCCGTCAGAACAAACACATGAGCCTTGAACCGAAAAAGCATGGAACAGCCCGATCGATTGGGAAAAAACTCAGTGCCGCAGCCGGTCACCACCAGAACTCGGTATACCGCCTCGTGGAAACCACATTGTTGACAGGCAGGGGGACGATAAGCAGCACGCTGACCATGCCCCAGAGAAAAGATTCCAGTGCTCCGAGGAGCACCCCGCTTGTCATCTTTGGTTGAAGAGAAGGGATATCTGATCCATGGCCTGGTTCACCATGTCTAGAAAGATCATTTGGTTCCTCGCTGTTTCAAGTGGGTAGACGGATATAGCCAGCTAACCCAACTTTCACTATTGTAGTCTCAAATTTGTAATGTTCTGATTTTATTATAGAATAATCAACTTTCATGTAGCTCTGAAAACTATATATTTTAAATAACCAATCGATTTAATTAAAATATTCAATTGAGAAGGGTTAAACTTGGGCTAAGCATCGTGGACAGCTTTCTAACCCGGAGCGAAAGTCGCGCTTCCTTCGCCGTCTCTAAGGGCCATACTGCATGTGAGCCTAGGCCAGTCAAGGCTGCGAAACGAAGTGGAGCACCCGAAGGGCTTGGCCTTGAGGGGGCTGGGGGCACGGGCTAGCTTTGCCAGCAAAGGCGAAAATCCTGAGCTTGCCTCAATCGATTACCCACTCAAAATAGCGAAGAACCATTTTTTTCCCAATTTACATGCGTCCATAATTTCTGAAGAAATACTCATTTTTTACCCCTCCTCTATATCTATCGTAAAATTTCCATTCATCCCTTCCAAAGCCTTTTCGACATTTTACTTACAGCATCCGGTCGTTTCAAGATGCAAGAGTGAAAGTCGAACAGGACCCTTACTTTATGATTTTGTGAAATAGGCAGTTGCCGCTGCTGTCACAATTGCCACTAAAATTCCAATTGATAACATAGTAATTCTATCGATGCGTTGTGTGCGTTGTACGTGAAAGAATAAATCAGATTTTGCTGTGCAATATATGTTAAATTCGAAGTTGTAGTCGCGATCGTTAGTAAACGTAGGAAACCCGCCAACCGTATGCTCTCCGGGTCCAAGAGACATCAAGTAGAGTTCTTTTGCCACCAAAGAATTTTTGTGCGTATCCCAATTACAGCCCTTTTTATTCCATGAACTGTCGACATATCCGTCAGTGTAGAGGGATGCTAACGCAAAAAAATCTCTTTCATCACCGAAATGAGTCGGAAACATTTTTTTTGTTTCACCAAGAGTAATGACTCTCTTTTTTGTTACTTCCTTGAGAATTTTATATCCTGGTAATTTCATGATCATTGCCTATTCCAGTTTTGAACTGGCCAAGGATTAAATAATCGGCATCACAATGTTGCTGAGCTGGGAAGGATATGAGCAGTTTTGAGATGTCGATTATTATTTTAAGACATACAGATGCGTCTGCAAAAAGTCAGAATTTCGAGAAAATGCATTTTTAAAGGATGAGTAAAGTGTCTGTCCCCATCAGCCTCCTATCAACAAATAGAACACGCCCAATGATCCTCGGAGATGATGGCCAGACCGGTTTCTTCTCTGTAGGCAATGGCCTTTTCGATTTTTCTGCCGTGGGTGGAGTGAATCCAGCTGCTGCTTCCGATGGAGCCGATGACAAGGTAATCGAGCTGTTTGTTGATGGAGTTTTTGAATATGCCACCTCTGGAAACCACTTCCTGCCCGCATACCTTGCGGGGGCCAAGGGCAAAGTTGCCGGTGAAGCAGAAGACATGTCCGGTGAAGACGATTTCGGGCTGGGGATCATCCAGGGGCAGGGAAGAGGGCATGGATGTCATGTTTTCGAGGACAGTGTTGTTGCCTGTCGCATGCTTGAGGAAGGAGAGGAGATCTTGGCGTTCATCGTCATCCATGACTCCGTCCTGGAAAATATCCTTGAGCCGAGAATACAAGGCGGGCATGAGAACATTATCCGAGGCCATCCGGTTTTTTCCGAGCCATTTCAGTATAAATTTGGCCTCGTCCTGATTGACGTCCCCGTCTGCCAACACTCCTCGGCATATTCCCAAAAGTTCATCCATGACCCGATCAGCAACCCGGTCAATGTTGTAATTGGCAGGACAAGGGGTGATGTCGTAATCGTCAGACATGATTCCTCCGTAAGGCTACGTAGAAATTGACGTGAGAAGCAGGGTTGTGTTTCTCATGCTGCTTAGATTGATGTTTTTTTGGGCAAATGAGTAAAGAGTCTGTCCATTCTTTCTATCACTCTTTTCACAACAACCTATTATTTTGAATAATAAATAATAAAAAAATATTTTGTTTTTTTATTGCAACTATTTAAAATTTCCAAGGAATGCCATATTTATTGTATTCTTTGTTGAAAATCTAATATTAATGAATGGATGTATGTATCATTAATAAAATCCACTTATTCATTAATTCCAAGTGATAACTTTAATATTTTTAATGAGCTTTTAGCATATCGTTTAATTTTTATTGCAGTACAATATTTATTTTTTTTCGAATTACTATATACTTCATCAAGTGAACAACATTCTGTGTCGATAATTCTTTTAAGAGTTGCGATATATTCCTTGTCATAAGAATTTCCAAGTATGCGGCACAACCACGCCATCGCATCTCTGTGTTGTTTGTCACGTAATTTTTTTGTATATTCATCTAGCAGTACGCCGTTAACGACCTTTAATAAATATACATTTTCTGGATAATGGTGATAAATCATTTGAGCATATCGTCTTTGTACTCTTGAATTGGTTGATTGCAAACGAATTGCGCAATTTTTAATATCTTCATTTTCAATTTTAGAAATTATCGATTTATATTTTATATTGTTTTGATTTTCATGAACAATCAAAGTGTCATTTATGTTGACTTGTTTGTTCGCAGTACAACCTGCTATGCAAATAATTATAACAAGTGATAAGATACATTTTTTCATATCAAATTTCCTTTTTAGTCTAAACAATGCACATTCTATAGTCATCTTTCAACATACATCGGAAAAACCATTTCTTTGGTTGTATTATCGGATATATTGAAAATTTTCATCCTGAGTTTTTTGTATTTGTTCCACCGAAGATAAATAAACCCTTGCTGAATGTCTCCAGGATATATGACGCGATCCTGAAATGCGTGTGTCGTAAGTTGCTTTTTGAATTCAAAAGTCCACCTGTCGGAGACGCCATCTCCCAATCCTGCAACTGCGCCTGTTGTTCCTCCAATAATTGCACCTGCTCCGGCTCCGGTGCCCGTGTCTCCGGCTGCGTAGCCGATACCTGCTCCGACTCCTGCACCTACGGCGGCTCCGAGAGCTGCACCTGCAACAGTTTGGGTGACAGCGGTGGTCCCTATTGAGGAGTTCCTGATTTTGTTTGCTGCGTTGTCGAGAGTGAAAGCCACCTGGTATCGGCCATTGGGGAGGATTCCGAACATCTGCTGATGATTGATTTCAAATTCTTTGTTTCCCGTATTCTGAACAATGATGTGAACGGGGAGGACTTGGGCTTCTTTAAGGTCCGTATGGAAGATATTTTCTGACTCATGAAGGGAATCAATGGGTTCAACAGCGATTTCGAGCCCTTCGAGATTTTGGCATCCTTGGATGGAGGAGGGGGGGATGAATGATACATCTTCGACCTTCATGGGCGGGGCGCAGGCAACGATGAGCAGGGCAGAACAGATCAGGGTGAATATTTTTATTTTTCTCATATCCTAGCCTCTGTTTTCCTGCTGCCAGATGGTAAAATATTTGGCCAGATTTTGGGATTTGTTCATTTGATACAGAAGATCACCCACCGCCTTGTCAATGACTTCGTCGAATCCTTTTGCAAAGCCACGTCCTGCCTCCTGATAGGTGAGCATTTTTTCTTCGACACCTCCGGTCTGACTTACTTGAGATGTGCCGACCCAGATAATTCGGTGTTCGTTGATGTCTTGGATTTCAGCACGGACGGCGAGATGGGTATAGCTCTCTGCTGAAACGGAATCAAAGCCCGGCTTCACATCCATTTTTGTGTCAATATCTTGAAGCTGAACCCTCATCAGTGCTTGATCGTGCATGTCAGGAGATGGAGATGGGGTATCAATGATATGGATGGTCCTAAACTGATACGATAGTCCCTTGATCAATTTGACGGCCAGACTTTTGCCGATGTTAAAGGAGTACACACCCATTTTGATCGTTTGTGTCGATGTGGTATTTAGAAGTTGTGGGTCAATGTAGATGGCAATAGATGCGTTCTTTATTTCTATAGTTTTCATTTTTGCAAAAGCATCGTAGCTCAAACTTGAATTTAACGTTGGGCAGACCTTTACTTTTGTACATCCTGCTATGGCTAAAAATAAAAACATTAAAAATACAAATTTTATATTTTTCATATTAATTCCTTCTTTTATTATCTAATTAAGGACTTTTAATGCACCAAAGAACATGGGCTGGATATATTTCTCAAATCCTGCAGCAATAATGTTCAATCTCCTTAGACAGTTACTCGCGAATTTACTTATTTTTTGTCCTTTGGAGGGCACGGATCATTTCCGTAGCTATTACCAGCCCGGATTTTGCCGTCTACTCCATGAATTTTGGTGTCCGATTTCTGATTTCTGGCAATGCTTTCAGCCGCTTCGATGGCTTGTTCTTGAGTGCTGGTGATTTTGGTCGCTTTGCTGTTACCTTCACCTTTAACTGCCCAGCCATCAGGATGTTTGACGACATGCTGATTTTTACCTTTAGTCATGATGCGCCTCTATATATGGTTTAATGATTTCCGGTTTCGGGTTTGATCCGCCATTCACAGGTGAACATTTTCTCCATTAAGCAGCGGTTCTAAGTCTAATCTCACTCCACCCCAAGCGCCTTAAACACCGCATCCACAGGATCAGCATAAAAACTCGTCTGGAACTTGGCAAAAAGTTCTCCGGGTATGGACGGGATGTCTCCTACGCTGCTCATGGGGATGAGTATTCTCTTTGCTCCGGCGTCGAAGGCGACTTGCAGGCTTGCGGCCAGGTTGTCGGCTGGGATGATACTTCCTCCCAGGCTCATGTCGCC
>JAQVZR010000014.1 GCA_028708105.1 Desulfoplanes sp.
TCCGATCTGGCGGAGGATGTCAGCAAAATTCGTGGGAAGAAAATAACTATTACCAGAAAATAGGTGACCCCATGATCAAGGTTAAGCTTGTCAGAAGTATTATTGGTGCTACTCCAACGCAGCGAAAGATTGTGAGGGCCTTAGGGCTTACTAAGATTAGCTCCAATAACGAACTCCCTGATAATGCATGCACAATGGGCATGATTAAACGAGTCTCTCATCTAGTAGAGGTTGTGAAGTAATGAATCTGCACGAACTTTACCCGTACCCAGAGCAGTGTGCTGACCGTAAGCGCCTCGGCAGAGGCTCTGCTACTGGACAGGGATGTACAAGTGGAAAAGGAAACAAGGGACAGAACTCTCGTTCAGGTGGTGGTGTTCCTGCCTGGTTTGAGGGTGGACAGATGCCCTTGCTGAGACGATTGCCCAAACGTGGATTCAAGAATCCATTTAGGGTAATATATCAAACTATCAATTTTGATCAACTGCGCAAGTTTTTTCCTGATGCTCAGGAAATATCCTTTGATGAGCTTACCGCATGTCCTTTTTTTAAGAATGATGGGACGATCAAAGTTCTTTCTGACGGAGATGTCTCCTGTGCACTCAAGATAACTGCCCATGCTTTTTCCAAAAAGGCTGTTGAAAAAATTAAACAGGCCGGTGGGCAAGCCACTGCTATCGAAGGGTAATCCACTATGCCGGCACCAATGAATTCAGGCGTACAGGAGCTTAAACGAAGAGTTCTATTTACCTTTGTTTTTTTGGCTATCTATCGCATGGGCATCCATCTTCCCATTCCCGGTGTTGATGGGAATGCCCTTGCAGATTTTTTTGCCAATGCACAGAATACCCTTTTCGGACTGTTCGACATGTTTTCCGGTGGCGGCTTGCGTAATCTTTCTGTGTTCGCTTTGGGGATCATGCCGTATATCTCCGCTTCCATTATCATTCAGTTATTGACAGTTGTCAGTCCCGAATTGAAAAGGCTGAGCAAGGAAGAAGGCGAAGCCGGTCGGAAAAAAATTACGCAATATACACGGTACGGTACCGTGCTTATTACTCTTGTCCAGGGACTCGGTATTGCCATCGGGCTGGAAAGTATGGCCAGTCCAACAGGAGCTCCTGTTGTCATTATGGCCGGATGGTCCTTCCGTTTGATCACTATCTTGACCTTAACGGCTGGAACCGTATTGATCATGTGGCTTGGGGAACAGATTACTGAATCCGGACTTGGGAACGGAATCTCGCTCATCATTTTTGCCGGTATCGTATGTAGGTTTCCTGCTGGTCTTTTTAATTCTGTTCGTTTGATGGGCACTGGAGAAATCAGCGTTTTTGTTGGATTGTTTGTTCTTATTGTGATGGGTGCGGTCCTGGTTGGAATTATTTTTGTTGAACGCGGACAGCGTCGGATTCCCATTCAGTATGCCAAACGCATGATGGGAAGGCGTTTGTATGGTGGTCAAAGCAGTCATTTGCCTTTGCGGGTCAATACTGCAGGAGTTATCCCACCTATTTTTGCATCTTCCATACTCATGTTTCCTGCCACCATTGCCAATTTTTCCAATGTGCAGTGGATCAATCAGCTATCATCCTTTTTCAACCCGGGGTCATTGGTATATAATATTGTTTATGTTGCCATGATCGTCTTTTTTTGTTTCTTTTATACGGCTATTATCTTTGATCCAAAAGATATCGCTGAGAATTTAAAGAAGCAGGGTGCATTTGTTCCTGGCATACGGCCAGGTGTGAAAACCAAAGAATACATTGACAAGGTTTTGGGCCGGCTGACATTTTGGGGCGCGATCTATATTTCAGTGGTGTGTATTTTTCCCATGATGATGATCAGACAGTTTAATGTCCCTTTTTATTATGGTGGGACAGCCCTGTTGATTGTCGTTGGTGTTGCTATGGACACCATGAGTCAGGTTCAATCTTATCTGATTACCGGGCAGTACGATGGTCTGATGACCAAAGGAAAGATCAAGGGAAGGCGGTAGCTTTTCTCTCGATTTTTGTCTTGGCCCTGACGATCGGTTGAGCAGGAAGGCTTTTATTTTGGGCAGACCTGTTTCTGTACGGTCTATGAGAAACATATTTTGGGGGAGTTATGAAAGTAAGACCATCTGTAAAAAAGATTTGTCCTAAATGTAAGGTCATCAAGCGTAAGGGGACAATTCGTGTCATTTGTGAAAATCCAAGACATAAACAAAGACAAGGCTAGTGTAGGGGGAAGTTGTGGCGAGAATTGCAGGTATTGATTTACCTAAAAATAAAAGACTAGATATTGCTCTGACCTACATTTATGGAATCGGTCATGCTACGGCATTGAGTATTTTGGATGCCACGGGCACTGACTGGACCAAAAAAACCGATGACCTCACAGCCGATGAAGTAAAAAAAATTCGTATCGAGCTTGAAGACAACCACAAGGTTGAGGGTGATCTTCGGCGTGAAGTGACGAGTAATATAAAGCGTCTTATGGATATTGGCTGTTATCGTGGACTGAGGCACAGACGTGGCCTTCCGGTCAGAGGGCAAAAGACCAAAACAAATGCCCGCACTCGGAAAGGTAGAAAACGGGCTGCAGTTGGTCGCAAAAAGTAACGTAGTGAGGAGAAGTCATGGCTAGGCCTCAGAAGGGAATGAAAAGAAAGGAAAAAAAGAATGTTCCCACTGGTATTGTACATATCAGTGCAACTTTCAATAATACTATTATCACGTTTACTGATATTGTCGGGAACGTCGTAAGCTGGGCTAGTTCCGGAACTTCTGGTTTTAAAGGGTCACGTAAAAGCACTCCCTTTGCTGCTCAGAAGGCTGCCGAGACTGCAGCAAAACGTGCACAGGATCTCGGGATGCGTTCCGTTGGCGTGCTGGTGAAAGGCCCTGGTGCCGGACGTGAGTCTGCTATGCGTGCCATTCATGCCGCAGGGATGAAAGTCACTTTTATTCGTGACGTGACTCCTATCCCTCATAATGGCTGCAGACCACCGAAAAGACGTAGGGTTTAAAGGAGGATTAGAAATTGGCTAGATATACTGGAGCAAAATGTAAGCTTTGCCGGCGCGAAGGAGAAAAGCTTTTTCTCAAAGGTGACCGTTGCTATACGGACAAATGTGCATTTGAACGTCGTCCGACTCCTCCTGGGGAACACGGTCGTATGCGTCGCAAGCCAACTGACTATTCAATCCAGTTGCGTGAAAAGCAGAAAGTTCGCCGTATGTATGGTGTTCTTGAAGGGCAGTTCAGAAGCTATTTCAAAACAGCAGAAAGTAAAAAAGGTATCGCTGGTACAAATTTGTTAATGCTGCTTGAAAAACGTATCGACAATGTTGCCTACAGAATGGGTTTTTCCAATTCTCGCAGTCAGGCTCGTCAGCTTGTCCAGCATGGTCATTTCATGCTTAATGGACATAAAGTTACGGTTCCTTCCATCCAACTCAAGGACGGCGATGTTCTTGAGGTCCGTGAAGGAAGCAAAAATAGCTTGGTTATCAAAGAGGCCCAGGAAGTCGTTGCTAGACGTGGTGTGCCCGCATGGTTGGAAGTTGATACTACCGCTCTTAAGGGTACGATCAAGGCTCTTCCTGTTCGTGATGACATCACCTTCCCAATGAATGAACAGCTGATTGTTGAACTGTATTCAAAATAATATAGGTGCTCTCTATGACGGAAACCAACAGTGAACGATCAGTGAATATTAGAAACTGGTCTGAGCTCGTTAAACCCGAACGTATCGTGCGCGACGCAAAATCGAACGAGTATCATGGAAAGTTCGTTTGTGAGCCCCTTGAACGAGGATTTGGGACTACTATAGGTAACTCTTTGCGTCGTGTACTTTTGTCTTCTTTGCAGGGATCGGCCATAGTCGCTATCAAAATTCTCGGTATCCAGCATGAATTTACAGTTATTCCCGGAATTGTAGAAGATGTTACGGATATTATACTTAACTTCAAGCAGGTCAAATTTGCCTCTACTACAAGTGAGCCCCAGCGCCTTCAGCTGGTTGCGAACGACAAGGGAGAGGTTACCGCTTCTGCTATCCAGGGCAATCAGAACATTCATGTTTTGAATCCCGATCAGCATATTGCGACTTTGACTGAGCCCATCGAATTTGTTGTAGAAATGGAAGTTCGCATGGGCAAGGGATATGTTCCGGCTGAAATGCATGAAGGACTTGAAAGCGAAATCGGGATCATTCCTTTAGATTCAAGTTTTTCTTCCGTGAAAAAAGTGGCTTATCACGTAGAGCAGGCTCGGGTTGGTCAAATGACCAATTACGATAAGTTGATTATGGAAATCTGGACCGATGGGTCAGTTACTCCTGATGATGCATTGGCATATAGTGCCAAGATTCTTAAAGATCAGCTCAGCGTTTTTATTAATTTCGATGAGACCACTGCCGACATAGAGCGTCAAAACGTATCCGCTATCCAGGAGATCAACCCCAATCTCTTCAAAAGTATTGAAGATTTGGAACTTCCTGTCCGGGCGAGTAATTGTCTTAAAAGCGCAGGCATTCATCTCGTAGGAGAGCTTGTGCAGAAGACTGAAAATGAGATGCTCAAGACAAAGAATTTTGGACGTAAATCTCTTGAAGATATTCGCCGTGTTCTTGAATCTATGGGACTTGAGTTCGGGATGAAGTTCGATAATTTTGAAGAAAAGTACCAAGAATGGTTGAAGAGGTCAGAAGAAGATGAGGCATAAAAAATCAGGAAGAAAGCTAAACCGTACCATGGAGCACAGAAAGGCCATGTTTCGTAACATGGCTCGGTCATTGATTGTCCATGAACGGATTCGGACCACGGTACCCAAAGCTAAAGAACTTCGTAAGTTTGTTGAGCCTTTGATTACCCTTGCACTCAAAAATGATTTAAACGCTCGCCGTGCAGCATATAAGGTTCTTGGGAACCATTCTTTGGTCAAGAGATTATTTGACGAGATTGGCCCCCGCTTTTCTGCTCAAGCAAGCGGTGGATACACCAGAATTGTTAAATTCGGGGCGCCACGTACAGGTGATTCAGCCCCTATGGCTTTGATCGAATTTTCTCAAGCCGCTGAAATATCTGCTGAAGCTTCGCAAAATAAAAAAGTCGAGGCTGAACCAGAGACCGTTACCGAATAGTGACATATAAAAAAAGGCAGATTATTCTGCCTTTTTTTATATGTTTTAATATCGATAAAATATATAACCACGATCGTAAATATGGATATTAGACGACTTCAGGCGTTTAGCAAAGTTTTTGAAACACGGAGTTTTTCAAAAGCAGGCAAGGAACTTTTTCTGTCGCAACCGACCATTAGTTCCCATGTCGCCCTCCTGGAAGAAGAATTAGGCGTTCCTTTGTTTGATCGTGTTGGTCGGACAGTGCTTTCGACGCAGGCGGGCGAAATACTCTATAGCCGTGCCCAAAAAATTTTTGATCTCCTTGTCATGGCTAAGGCTGAAATTGATTTACTCAGGCACGCTGTTTCCGGGCCGATAATTCTTGGAGGCAGTACGATCCCTGCAGATTATCTGCTGCCCCCCTTACTGGCAGCTTTTGTTGCCAAGTATCCTGAGGTTCGTATAGATCTTAGGGTAGGGGATTCCGCGTCCGTCATTGATCTCGTCAACAAGGGTGATGTCATGCTTGGGATGGTCGGTTCGGCAACGGAGCATCCAGATCTTCATTTTGAGCCTGTGCTGGTTGATGAGCTTATTCTTGTTGGCGCCCCCGGTGTATTTCGAGGGATGTCTTCATGCTCCATGGATAAATTGCTGGCATTTCCTTGGATAATGCGTGAAGCCGGATCAGGTACCCGCAATGCTCTAGAGCGGAGTTTACGACGTTTTTCTATTGATATTTCAGGACTTCGGACTGCTATCCAGGTTCAAAATACGCAGGCTATGCTCGGATGTATTCTTGCAGGTGTTGGCGTGTGCGTCACCTCTCGGATGGTTGTCGCACCCTATTTACATAGGGGAGAACTTGAGACTATTCCGATTGAAGGTTTGCAGATGAGTCGTGATTTTTATATCGTTTTTCATAAAAAACGGGAGTTGTTCCCGGCGACACAAAAGTTGATAGCTTTTTTGACCTCTGCCCTTAGAAATGAGCCATTGAAGGCATGAGTCTCATGCGTTTATTTACCCATCATACCCACCCCCTAACAAGAATGATAAGAAAGCGTTAGTTTTCTATCGTCCCATATGATCCATGACTGAAATTCTTGTTGAATATCCAGGCCGTTTTCGAAAAATTCCTGTTGATCCCGGGTTGACGATTGCTCAAAATCTTTTTGTAGCCGGTTTTTTTCGTGGTATTCCGTTGTGTTCTGGTTTGGGACATTGCGGACTGTGCCGTATCCGTTTTCTTTCTGTCCCTCTCCCAAGACCAGATGATGTTGAGTCTAAACTCTTCTCCCCAGAATGTTTGGAAGAAGGATGGCGGCTTTCCTGCCGTCATTATCCTGATCCGAACACTCATATAGAGGTTAGGCAGGGCGCCCCGGTTACTCCTTTTTCGCCCTCAAGTATTTCCTGGGAAAAAGTTGCCATTGATATTGGTACCACAACTATCAAATGGCAGGGCACGCAAAGGGGGCAGGAGAACAAGGTACATAAGGGGCAGTGTCCTAATCCTCAGCTGGGCGGAGGAAGTGATGTCATGGCCCGCATGGGACTCGCTCTGCATGGTTATGCAATGCAGGATGCCCTGCAACAGGCTGTTCTCGACTGGTTAAGATCTTTTTTTTGTCTCGTAAATCTGGGGGAGGATGCACCCGAAGTCGTCATTACCGGCAATGCCGTGATGCTGTATCTTTTGTTGGGCAAGCCGCTCACAGGTCTTGCCACTGCCCCCTACGTGCTTGATTATTTTTTCGGGGAAAAGGTTCGTATTGATCCAGATGTACCCGCTGTATATATTCCTCCTCTCCTTTCCCCCTTTGTAGGGGCGGATATTTCCTGTGGTATCAGCCACCTGAAGCATCTTTTTGGAGAGACGATCCGGTACCCTTTCATCCTTGCAGATTTTGGCACTAATGGTGAGTTTGTTTTAGCCCTTGCCGCTGACAAATTTTTGGTGACAAGCGTTGCTATGGGACCAGCCCTTGAAGGCGTGGGGCTTAGCCAGGGCAAAATGGCTGGCAGTGGAGTCTGTACCTCGTTTTCGCTGACCCCCGCAGGGATTTTACCCGGCACAGGAAGGATTAACAACGGGATTTCTGGATCAGGGTATCTCTCCCTTCTGGCGTTGCTTCACAGAACAGGAGTTCTTCTGGATGACGGGAGATTGCGGTGCGGGACAACCCCGCTGGGGAGACGGATCGGTCGTCAGATTGAGAACGACCACGGACGTTCCACGTTGTATTTTGACGGTGTTAACATACTGACAGGGCAGGATATAGAGGAAATTCTTAAGGTTAAGGCCTCATGTAATTATGCTCTGGAGGCGTTGTTCGAACATGCAGGTATCAAAGCTCATCAAATAACAAGTGTTTATTTGGCAGGCAGTCTGGGGGAACATTTTTCTTCTGCTGATTTGGTCGAACTCGGATTCGTGCCCCTTTCGCTTCAGCATAAAATACACGCAGTGGGAAATACGTCTTTGGCCGGAGCCTGGGATTTATTACATGATCCAGAGGGTAAAAAAAATATAAAGGATCTGCAAAAGCAGGTTTTGAGTATTGCCCTGGCAGGAGAGATTGATTTTACGACCAGGTTTGTTCATAAAATGTTTTTCAGATATGTTCAAGGACACTAGCGGTATCAAGAAAAAGGGGAGAATCATATACCACGATTCTCCCCCTTTTTTTTCAGGCCGTGTTTATACCATTTTTATTTTTTTAGACCTAAGAAAGCGGCTGGAAGCCGCTTCTACCTTGCTGGGCAGATCTTCTTTTGTTGGTCTCAATACAAAGTAAAAATGGTATTAAACCAAACCACGTTTGAGGGATTGAGTTTTTTTCACCGCGAAGAACGCTAAGGAACGCGAAGAAAAGCAACAAAACAAAGCTCAATCTATCCCAGATTCTTCACCCTTCGCGTTCCTTCGTGCCCTTCGCGGTGAAAAAAGAATTGAACAGTGATAACCTGTTCGAAAACTATGGGTCTGAAACTGGGTTTGGTTTAGATGTATTGATGGATGGCATTTTGTATGCGTTCAGAAGCCATCTGGTCGCCGAGAAGTCCTACCCGGACAGAAATCGAGGATCTGACGGTATTTTCTGCGCTGATCCATATCCAGAAAGGCCGGTCACCATCCTTGCCGGAGATGGATGCTTCGGTTAAATTTTTAGATTTTTTTTCTATGATCAGACCCAGATCTTTGCAGGCCTTGATACTCGCCTCATAGGCATGGTCGACAGTGGAATTGCGGGTAACTGTTAATTTGCCTTCAAAATAATTGTAGGTTGCAGCTACTCCAGCTCCTCCGGCGACCACGGCTGCACAGCCATAAAGGGTGGAGCACAAAAGCAGTATGATAAAAAAATGGAACAGGCTGTTGGTTTTCATACACAATTCCTCCTTAAGGATTGTCTGGGAATAGTCATGCTGGAAAAATTTCCTGGATGGTGAGCTCAATACTCACGAGACCTCTATAAAGAGTTATCTTGGGTGTAAAGGCTACCCGAAGAGTGCTTCCTCGCAATGCATGGTCCCGGTAGCGCTCTGCTTGTCGCCACGCCAGCGCGCGTAGGGTGATGTTCGTGTTGCTGTCTTTAAGGTCCAGGGCCAGATGCTTGTCCTGGCCAAAGATTTTTTCCTTGGTCACCGTGACAGGCGGAGACAAAAAAACAGGTCGTGGGCAGCCTGGGCCAAAGGGTTGAAGATAGTCAAGTTCGGTTAAAAGTGTTGGGGTGATGTTTTTGAATTCCAATTCTGCATCCAGGAGCAGAGGGGCTTGCTCAAGGAGACTCTGGCCGTATTGTCGTTTGATAACCGCCGCAAAACGGTCCTGAAAGGCTACGAGATTTTCTGGCTCAAGGGATACTCCTGCCGCCATGGGATGCCCACCAAAACCAAGCAGAAGATCGGCACATTCCTTCAGGCAATTATACAGATGCACGCCTGGAAGACTGCGTCCTGAGCCTTTGAGTATTTCGCCATGCTGGGTCAGCAAAACGGTCGGCCTATGCCGCTGCTCCACGATACGCGAAGCAGCGATGCCAATGACGCCCTGGTGCCAATGGGGATTGAAAAGAACCAGTCCCGCCAGGTGTTCCATGTTTTGACTTTGATCAATAGCCTGGGTAACGATGGCCTGTTCTATGGTTTTGCGTTCGCTGTTGAGTCGATTTATTTTGTTTGCCAGCCGGGTAGCAACGATCTGGTCCTGTTCCATGATCATATCCAGGGCC
The DNA here is from genome assembly GCA_028708105.1 of Desulfoplanes sp. Lineage (GTDB taxonomy): Bacteria > Desulfobacterota > Desulfovibrionia > Desulfovibrionales > Desulfomicrobiaceae > Desulfoplanes. The sequence continues at coordinate 9,351 of JAQVZR010000014.1, forward strand.
AGGGTTGCGGTGGACAGCCTGCCCGCTGCATTGATCCGCGGGGCCAGGCTGAAACCCACTATGCCGGAGCCGATAGCAGCGTCCGGTTCCAGGGAACATGCTTTCTTGAGGGCTTGTAGCCCGGTTCTGCGGCTGTCCTTGAGAACAAGGAGACCATTTTTAACCAACGTACGGTTCTCGCCGGTCAGAGGAACGACGTCAGCAATGGTGCCCAAGGCGACCAGATCAAGAAGCGTGCGGATATCAAGGGGCGGCCCTGGAAGTTTATGATTCAGGGCTGCCATCAGCAGAAAGGCTACTCCGACTCCGGCCAGATCGGGACAGGGACATGGTGAGATTTTGGGGTTCACAATGGCGTCTGCAAGGGGAAGCTCAGGCCCTGGCAGATGATGATCGGTCAGGATAACCGTCATGCCCTGTTCTTTGGCATAGGCAATGTTCTCAATATCGGAAATACCGCAGTCCACAGTGAGTAGCACGTTAACCCCTTGTCGGGCAAGGCTGCTGATTTCATCCCGATCAAGTCCGTAGCCGTGTTCAAATCGAGAAGGAATCAATGCCTTGATCGGTACTTTTTTGCAGGCAAAAAAATCAAGAACCACCGCTGTCGCTGTGACCCCGTCCACGTCATAATCTCCCCAGACTGTGATTCTTTTTTTTTGGGCGATATTTGTTGCCAAAAGCTCGGCAGCGTCAAGAAGGCCCGGCCAGGCTTCAAGGGGGGACAGATAGCGCAGTCCCGGGTTGAGAAATTTATCAATATGTTCGGGATCTCGCACTCCGCGCTGGTACAGCAGGGACGTGGTGGTCATCGTCAGCCCGCTCTGTTCTGCAATGCGGCGGATACGATCCGTATTGTCAGGCTGATCGCGAAGTTTCCAGTTCGTTTGCATACGGAGTCATTGCCTCTATAAAATCAGTTATACGTCAGGGATCAGGGTGCTACCCGTACGATTTCGTGAAAACTTGAAAGAATGTCTGACGCATTCAATAATATTATGGGCATTTTTTTTCTTGGGAGCATACATGGTGTGTGAAGAGCATGTGGGATACGGCCAGACACCGGTCGGTATGTTTTTGGGTATCGTAAAAATGCCCCGGCTTGTTGCCTATGGTCGTATAGGATTCTGGTTCAGGTGCAACCTTATCCAGGAATGCATCTTTGGGGAAAGATTGTTTAGGGTCTGAGGGAACGTAATTGACGTTCAAGATTTGGACTTCTCCAATGTCATCGTCGTTTTCTGACGCAAACCAATAGGCCTTTTGCAACATTTTACGAGTAGTTGTGCCGGCGCCAACTTTCTTCAGACTTTGACGGGGAAAAATACCTTTGATTTTTTCTCATTGTTCGGAATGGGTAGGGGGAACATTTGGCTGCATGATTACTTCTCCAGTGCTTGCAGATACGCATGGGCCGTGGCTAATGGATCATTTGCCATTGTGATCGGTCTGCCAACCACCAGAAAATTACTCCCCGATGTAATGGCTTGGGCTGGAGTGGTGACCCTCTTTTGGTCATCTTTTATCTGGGTCATACGGATGCCTGGTGTTACAATCATGAATGGAAGCGGACACTGCCGGCGGATCATGCCTGCTTCCTGACCTGAGCAAACGACGCCGTCCAGTGACCATTTCTGGCCCCGAATACTCATATTTTCAACAATGGAAGGGACGTCTGCAGAGTTTCTTAGTGGGAATGTACCCTTAAGATCCTTAATGTTCATACTGGTGAGCACTGTTACCCCTATAAGCAGTGGGGCAGGACCGATATTCTTTTGCTGGATTCCTTCGCGGGCGGCAGTGATCATATCTTTGCCCCCGGCGATATGTACTGTAAGCATGTCAGCTCCAATCCTGGTGGCTGAAGCTACTGCTCCCCGGACAGTGTTGGGAATATCCAGAAATTTGAGGTCCAGGAAAACATTGAATCCCAGATCTTTCATTGTTTGTACGATTGCCGGTCCGCTCTGGCAAAAAAGTTCCAGACCAATCTTGATCCATCGGATCTGTCCGGAAAGGTGCCGGGCCATGGCGATCGCCTGATCAGGGGAAGGAAAATCAAGAGCAACGATAAGTTCTTTCATTAGTCGTAGGTTATATGTTTTTCAAAAGGATTCCAAAATAAAAACGCATCTTGTCGCCGGGAAGCCTGTGCGCGCGGCATTGTGCTCGGGGCTCGTTGACGGGCGCTAACGTCCCCACATTTTGAGCAGCGAATTTTTAAACCCGGGATACTGGATTGCGCGGTTTTTTGCAGCCTGGTAGATGGAGCTCAACTCTTTATAGGCTGTTTCGAGAACATCGTTGATAATCCAGAAGTCGAACATGTCACATTGCTGTATTTCCTGATAGGCATTGTCCATACGCTGGGAGATGACTGCTTCTGTTTCTGTATCACGGGCGTACAGGCGCTGTTGTAACGTTGCAAAGGAAGGGGGGAATACAAAGACAAAACAGCCTTGGGGCAGAGACTTTTTTATCTGGCGAGCCCCCTGCACGTCGATATCAAAAATGATATCCTTACCTGCATTGAGAAGATCCTTTGTGACTTGTAAAGGGGTTCCGTAGAAATTGCCGTGTACCTTGGCCCATTCGGCAAAAAAGTGCTGGTCGCGCAGGCGCAGGAATTCATTTGTATCCACAAAATGATAATCCTTACCATTGATTTCGCCAGACCTGGGAGGCCTCGTTGTGCAGGAAACAGAAAAAGCGAACGCAGGAAATTCCTGGTGCAATCTGGCGATGAGCGTGCTTTTTCCGGTTCCTGACGGGGCGCTGATCACTAAGGGAACCCCGGTTCTTTTAATCTTCATGGCCATCCTCATTGGCATCAAAGCGTTGGGCGATAGTTTCTGCCTGGATGGCGGAAAGGACACAATGGTTGGAATCGGTGATAATAATGGATCTGGTCTTGCGGCCCTGGGTGGCGTCGATGAGCCGTCCGTCCTTGCGGGAATCCTCGCGGAGTCTGCGCATGGGGGAAGAGGTCGGATTGACGATGGCTATGATCCGGGAAATGACCACAAAATTTCCAAACCCGATATTTAAGAGTTGTTGGCGTTTCATTGTGTGTTATCCCTTGCTGGCCGGTCGCTTTTGGCGATCGGCAACAATAGTACGTTCGATCGCATTGTTTTCAAAGGGGCTAATGCCAAACAAAGGTCTGTTATTCCAGGTTTTGGATTTGTTCCCGGCATTTTTCCAGTTCTGTCTTGAAGGCAACGGTGTGGGAACCGATCTCGTGGTTTTGGATTTTGTTCCCACAGGTGTTTATCTCTCGGAAGCATTCCTGTATCAGAAAATCAAGTTTACGTCCCATTTCTCCACCTTTAGCAAGGACGCCGTCGATCGCCTTGAGATGAGCCTTGAGTCTGGTCAATTCTTCAGAAACATCTAGTTTATCTGAAAGGATAGCCAGTTCCAGGAGCATTCTGGAATCATCGATGGGAACCTGTACCTGCTCCAGAATCTGGCGAACCCGTTCTTTTATGATCGTAAATCTGTCCTGAACGATATTTTCTGAAAGCGCATCTATTTTTGCCAGGATAGTTTTTAATGTACCGATACGTGTGCTCAGGTCGTGAAACAGCGCTGCACCTTCCTGGGTTCTGCTCCTGTTCCAGTCTTCGAGGGCACCTGCCAGACCCTTTTGGATGTCCGAGGTAAAGCATGGGTTTATGTCTTTTTTTGTTTCTTTCCATAGGGACGGAATGGATAAAAAGGCATTGTAATCGGGCTCAAATGTATGCCCGCGTGATTCGGCTACCTGAGAAAGTTTCTGAAGCATGGAATCGACCATGGTCCTGTCGAGTTCCAATCCCAAGAGGTCTGGATTGGTTATCTGGATCCGTAGAAATATTTCGACCCGACCTCGCTGGGCATAAGATCGGATCAGTTTTTCCCATTCGGCGACAGAACCATACATTGTCTGGGGAATTTTCCATTTCAGATCAAGAAATTTACCATTTACACTTTTAATTTCCCAGGCAATTGTCCAATCGTCGGCCTGAGTGAGAGATGAACCGTATCCGGTCATGCTTTTAGGCATTTTTGTATGTTTCCTTTGCTTGCGTTGCAGCGTGGAGCTGGTTTTTGTATTGGGTTCTAAGGTTGTTCAGATGGGCCTTGATCTCCGGTGTTGCATAATCAGGAAAGGTCCAGGGGAGATCGGTCCATTGTCCGTGTTGAAAGATAAGTGTCAGATCGGCCCATATTCCCTGATCCAGATAGATCCGATGGGTAAAATTTTTCCCGGTAGCCAGTACCAGACGTTCCAGTGTTATGTAGCCAGGGTCAAGATTGAACAGCCTGTGTGCTTTTTTGTCTGCCCATTGTTGTTCCAGGCTGTTTGTCCACATCTTGATCAATGCCAGTTCCTGCATGGGAAGAAGGCGTTCAAATCCTACTATCCGCCGGGTGATGGGGGTGCCTAGCTCCACATCGTAATAATGGGTCTGGATGAAGGGAATGTGCTCAGAGAGATAATCAATGCCTGAGAGCTTGTTTTCCAGATCGGATCGTAACTGTGGCCAGAAGAGATCCCACTGAGAACTCAATATGGACAGGACTGCTTTTGCCGGTGCGGGAACGTAGGGAGTGCTCATGTCAAGGTTGCTCTGGATGTATAGTTTTTGGCGATGTTACAAAAAGTTGCATGTCACTGTGCCCCGTAGGGATAACCTGCTGGATCGTATGAAGATTGGGAAGATCATGGTCAGAATCTGTACGGATGCATTGAACGTAAAATTCATTCATTCCCTTGATTTGATTTTCAAAGATGACATGCAGTACGGGCTGTTTTGTCAGGGTGTCCAGAAAAGCATTTTTTTTATGGTGCACAATGGTACGTAGTATGCCGGCCCGGTCTCGGCGTTCTTTCCGTTCAACCTGATCGGGGAAGATCGTTGCGGCGGTTCCCGGTCGGTTTGAATAGGGAAAAATATGAGCATAGGTCAGGGGAAGAGACTGTACGCAGCGGACGGTCTCTTGAAAGTATTCCCGTGTTTCTCCTGGAAATCCGGTGATGATATCCGCACCCAAAGCAAATACGGGCCAAATGGAGCGTAACTGCCTGACAAAGTGTGCAACCATTGCCGGAGTATAGTGGCCTCTGCCCATGCGTCGAAGGACTGCAGGGCAGCCGCTTTGCAGGGAAACATGCAGGTGGGGGCACACCAGGGAGCTGCTTTTAAGGGTTTCAAGCCCTTTGTCTGTCAGTTCTGAGGGTGCAAGGGAACTGAGCCGGATGCGAGCCTTTCCGCACCACTGGTC
>JAQVZR010000291.1 GCA_028708105.1 Desulfoplanes sp.
ATAACATTGATGACCGAGGTCATGGCATACTTCTGCCCTGAATATTTAATGATGATGGGCAGAGTAGTATCCATGGTCGTGGCTCCTCCGCAGGAAATGGCGCTCAGAGGTCCCAGGAATCGGACCATAATTGGCGCAGCTAGAATGGTGGTCACTTCCCTGATGATATTGGCCACCAGAGCAATGGTCCCCAGTTCATCGCCCCGCAGCTGCGAAATCATAACGCTGGAAAGACTGTAATAGCCAAACCCGGCGCCCACGGCCGCCCCACCGATGACATCCACGTCTGGAAGCAGGAGTGAAACCAGCCCTCCCCCAAGCAGGGAACCAACGATAACGGAAACAGGAACGATAATATCCTTCCGGCCCACGTGAAGGATATTCTGTAAAAATTTGGTGTCACTGCCCATGCCTACACCGACAAGAAAAATCAGCACATACAGCGTGCCCATTTCCAAAGACGGTGTCATATACTCTCCGGGAATAAGGGCGTATACACCGGACAGAATACCCACAATAAAAAAGCCAAGTAACACAAAGGTATCTTTCATTTTCCACCGGCCGCATATTTGGAAAATACGTAACAGCAACCCAGACTCATCCCGATGGCACCCAGGGCCAAAAACAGAGCATTAAGCCCGATATGGGGCAGATTTGCCATCAGGGAATCATCGACCCCCAAAGAGAGCCCTAGGATGAACAGCAGAGAATATAGGGCTATATTCGACATCCTGGCCACCCATCGGAGCAGTCGGGCCCGAGCTCTGATACAATAACCAAGAACAATTCCAACCAAAAAAACAAAAAGAATGATCAGCATAACTTCGTTCGCCATCTGGATAAAAGGTTGTCAAAAAGCAAAACAGTCTCCGCATCCACAGACCATCATAAAGTATCTACGAACGGAGACACTGGGCCAGTTCCTCATGGATATGCCCATTGGAAGCCAGCATTTCCCTGGCACCAAGTTCATATGCACAATCGGGATCAAAACAACTGACACGTCCTCCCGCCTCAGCCACCAACAGAATGCCGGCGGCAGTGTCCCACGGTTTAAGTCCTATTTCATAAAACCCGTCCAAGCGTCCACAGGCAGTATAGGCCAGATCCACGGCCGCCGCTCCTGCCCGACGAACCCCCTGGGCTCGGAGGAGCACATTCTTTATACTCCACATAACCGTATCTATCTCCTGGCGGATATCATATGGAAATCCTGTAGCCACAAGACTTTTGTCCAAGGTCTTCAGCTCAGAGACATGGATTCTCTGATCATTGAGATACGCTCCCTGTCCTGCGCAGGCATAAAAGAGTTCCTTCATCACCGGCAGATAAATAAGCCCGAAAACCGGCATACCCGCTTCCCACAAAGCAATGGAAATGGCTACAAAAGGAAATCCGTGCACATAATTTGTGGTTCCATCTATGGGATCGACAACCCAGGTTTGCGCTTCCAGCGGTCCTGCAGCGCTGGTCTCTTCGGATAAAAAATTGGCTTCGGGAAGGATACGGTTCAGAGTTTCCTTAAGCTGGCCCTCGACCAACACATCGGTCTGGGTAACCAGATCAATACGGCCTTTATAGATAACATCCTTGGGCTCCGACCATGCATCAAGGATCAATTTTCCAGCCTCAAGAGCGGCCTGCTTGATGGCGTTCTGTATTACTGCGTCCATACGTTCCTCCCCCGGTGCACCTTGCACACCGGATGTTGTCTTCACTTGAATAGACTCTTACCATGCCTTGACATGCTTTCGATTGCCATTTGCCCGGCACATGCTTATGAGAAGGTACTAAGCAGTGCATGCTACAAAACATGTGTTTACCCTTCTCGTCCCATACACCGGACGATAACGAACCCTACTCTCCATGGAAACACCTGCCAGCCCACATCTTTTCAGAATCAAAGACCTGAGCGACGCCACGGGAATTCCTGAAAACACCATACGCAGGTACGCCCGTTTTTTTGCAGTATATCTTCCTTGTGAACAGCATGGTAAACGCAGGGTATACTACCCTGCCTGTCTGGAACGGATCAAATAATTTTTTACGGTCAAAGAACATTGCCCTGACTACTGGAAACACATCGTTGCATCAACGTCTCCAGGAAACCGAACGAATCCTTAATGAACAGGAGTTGCTGCGCAAGGCCTATCTTGCAAAATGCTGAGCCTGTGTTTGGATAAAACATACCCATCCCCAACAGATCCGCGCACAACGCGGATCTCCAACCAAGGAGCGTAATTATGTCTGCGTTCAAAGCACACACATATCTGTTTCTCGTCTTTGCCACATTGCTGTTCGCCTCATGCACCTCCATTTCAACCCCGCCCCTCGTTCATCCTTCACGCATCGGCCTTGAGGTCGACCTGGCCACCATTATGGATAATCTGGACGAGTATACCACCTACTTTTCGGCCCGAGCATTCAACCCTTCAGCCCTTCTCTTTGTGCCCAAAGATTCCCCCTATACTGTCGTCCCGGAAAAAAGAGGCATGGGGCAAGGCTGGAACCTGGAACCAGATGCCACCTCAATCAAAAAAATGCTCAACATCATCAATGATCGTGACCGCATGAAACATCCTGTACTCAAGGCACTCATCCGACCTGTCTTTGGCAATGACCAGGCCGCGTCCTCCGATCTTTTAGGATTTCTTTTTAGCATAAACTCCACGTTTGCAAGACCTGTTGCCGACACACCCATGACCTTCAAGATCTATCAAATTCCTGAAATTCCACGTAACGGAGAAACAAACGACGACAATGGATTCTTTTGGGGAGGAGGATTTAGAAACTAAAAAGATGACACGCGGCGTCTTGTCCTGATGCCGCGTGCCACCCCAAATGCCTCCCCCATCGACCTCACGACAGTTTGAGAATTCCCTGCTTCGTACATGGATCAAACATTATAGCCCAACCCATTAAAGTCACTTTGCATTGACAGTCATACAATATCTTCGCTAACATTTATTGTATGACTGTGAACAAACGTCTCTTTTGCCATCGCATCTCCCAGAGGACATCATGAATGACTGGCTCAGCCTGACTGCCTTTGCCCGCCGACTCCAGATTCCCGAGCCCACAGCCCGCCGGTATGCCAAATTTTTTCCAGACTATCTTCCCCACCGCAAAATCGGGCGCATGAACCTCTACGCCCCGGAAACAGGTGACATTCTGACCCGGATTTCCGACCTCTACGCCCAGGGACACAAAAAAGAAGAGATAATCGCTATTTTGGAACAAGAAATCCCCAAAACCATAGACATCAAGCCCTCATCCGCACACGATACTGCGGCACTGACCAGGCCGGAAAACAACGAGCTCCAGGAAAAACTGGTACAATTTTTGGAAATCGTTGGTGATCAAAGCAAAAAAATTGATGCCCTCATGGAACGCGATAACCAGACGGCAGCCAATGTTGCTCAGCTCAAACAAGATCTGGAAGCTGAACAGGCCCGCCGACGTGATCTTGAAAATACGTCAGCGCAATACCGTCAG
>JAQVZR010000292.1 GCA_028708105.1 Desulfoplanes sp.
ACAGACAATGTTGTCACCCGCATGGATGAATTCGAGGCAGTCGTTGGCAAATTTGGTATTCGACCACAAGCTGCGATAGGGCAGCATCACCCCTTTGGGACTACTGGTGGTGCCCGATGTATAATTAATGACTGCGAGCTCCTCGGGTTTTTCGGTGCGAAAAGAAAGGTCGTTGACGAAGAACCCAGATTCATATTTTTTCTCAAAATAGGAGGGGGCAGCATGGACAAACGCACTCATCTGGTCGGATGTGCTCTTCAACAGCGCAAAGTCGTCGAGTGAAAACACATTCTCCACCTGAGGCAGGGTGGTTTCATCTATCCGTTTCCATATGGCCTCATCCACAAAAAATATCTTCGAATCGGAGTGATCTACAATAAACTGCACACTCTCCTTGTCGAACTCGTGCAAGATGCTTACCGCCACAGCTCCATAGGAGAGGGTGGCAAAAAAAACGATTGCCCAGTGGGCTGAGTTCTTACCACAAATTGAGATCTTATCACCACGCTGTATGCCGGCGGCATTGAAATATTCGTGCAGTTGGTCAATTTCTCGTGCAAAATCTCTGTAATAAAAGGTCTTTCCCTCAAAGTCGGTCATGGCCCGTGCATTCCAATTGTTGCGGAAGCTTTGTTCAATCAGGCCTAAAAAAGAGTTGTGCGTCATTATGCTAATTTCTTAATTTTATATCCACGATTCTCCGGAAAGCCGATTACGTACCTTCTGCAGGAAATACGACCCTACCTTCATCGAACTTCTTCATTTTAGCCCCGTCGCCTGCATGAAAAACCTTTCGCCGTCATGTAGTGCAAATGGGTGGAAACGAAATTACAAAAAGAAACGATCAAATGTAAACAAATTTACCGATTTTGATGATTTATTGTTGAAATTTACCCGGATATATATTTTTTAACCCACTCCAAGCCTGTTTCTCTCTATAAAATTTCGTTTTATTTTTTTTTTATCTTACTTTTACGATTGTGTTTATTTTTGAAGAAAAACAGGAATAATCTAATAGGTCATATTTACAAAAGATGCGTTTATCTCATTATAGCAAACTGCAAATGTATGCATTGTTTACATTGCGCATGTTCATCGGATGGTACTTCTTATACGAAGGATTAGCAAAATTATTTACTCCTAACTGGTCAGCTTATGGTTATCTGGTCGACTCGAAAGGAGTTTTTTCCCCCTTGTTCCTGCAGCTGGCTGAAAATCCAGTTATGCTTGAAGTGGTCAACTTCGTCAACGTCTGGGGACTGACATTAGTCGGTTTGTCGCTGATATTGGGTTTACTCACCAGGCTGGGTTACCTTGGTGCTTTCCTTTTTCTGTTGTTGTTTTATCTTTCCCACCCCCCCTTGTTAAATGTGGAATACATGATGCCTACTGAAGGCTCCTATTTATGGGTCGATAAAAACCTGATCATGCTGCTATCGGTTCTGGTGTTGGCGCTATTTCCCACATCGAGGATCATCGGTTTTGACAGTTTACTGTTTCGCAAGGGTAAAAAACAATCAGTTACGCATCCAGAAATTCATGCAAATTCAACTGAGAAGGGAACGATATAATCAGGAAGGTACATTTTTATGAACGAAGAAAAAAACAATATACGACAAGACGAGGAAGATAAACCGGGAAAGGAAATCTCACAGGGACGGCGCGACACGCTTAAAGCTTTGGTAGCAGTGCCTGTATTGGGAGCCATGGCCTATGGTGTATATCAAAAGAAAAAGAAGGAACTCACCAACCGTGATGCCGCTGAAATGTTTCGCATAAAAAGCGATGCAGCCCCTTACAGCCCAACCTTATCCGATGCCACCATCATCAGGCTGGGTATCATAGGACATGGTATCCGAGGAACACAGTTGATGCAGGCACTGGGTTTTGCAACACCTGAATATGTGGATGTTCAGAAGGATCTATCCAAAACGGGCAGTACCCGCTATCAGGATTTTCTGGAGCAGGAAGATCTGCGGGTGGAGATCACCGCTGTATGCGACATTTTTGATTCCTTTGCAACGGATGCCATCCGAGCCGGTTCCAATATTCACCGGGAAGGTGTGAACGGGAAGTTCGGACCGCAACCAAAACGCTATCTTCACTACAAGGAGCTGCTGGCAGCACCCGACGTGGATGCCGTGGTGATCGCCACACCTGATCACTGGCATGGTACGATGGCCATGGATGCTGTGAGGGCTGGCAAGCATGTCTATGTGGAAAAGCCCATGACATGGACCGTACCCGAGACCTACATGCTTCGTACACTGGTAAAAGAAAATCCGCAGATCGTATTTCAACTGGGACATCAGAACAGACAAATAGAGGCGTATGAACGTGCCCGTCAAATCGTGGAAAATAACCTCCTCGGGAAGATCACGCTGATTGAAACAGGCACCAACCGGAACGATCCCAACGGAGCGTGGGTTTATCCCATTCATGAAGAGGCCAACCCGAAGAATATCGACTGGAAACAATTTGAAGGAGATCCCGAGAGAATAAAAGAGTACATGGATTACATGACTTCTGCGGGTCTGGCGAAGTATGTAGGACCCGAACCGAGAGACAAATTCAGTCTGGAACGTTTTTTTCGGTGGCGCTGCTGGTGGGATTACAGTACAGGATTGAGTGGTGATCTGCTCACACATGAATACGATGCCATGAACCAGATACTTAATATTGGTATACCTTCATCGGCCAGTTCATCGGGAGGGGTTTACTTTTTTAAGGATGGACGCACCGTACCGGATGTGCTGCAGACCGTGTTTGAGTTCAAGGACAAGGATATGACCATGATCTATTCAGCCACGTTGGCCAATCAATTCCGCCGTAGCAGAAAGATCATGGGGCAAGATGCCACCATGGAGGTTGGAAACACGCTGACCGTGACGGTAGACCCACAAACAGTGCAATACCGTCAGAAAGTAGAGCAAGGTATCATCAAAACGGATGAACCCTTTTATACCTATATTCCGGGGCAAAGTGTAGATGCCGTGTCCACAGCTACAGAACGTTATTTTGCTGAACGGGGACTGCTCTACTCATTTATCAGCGGTAAACGTTACAACACCACCTTCCTTCATCTGAAGGAGTGGATCAGCTGTATTCGGAGTGGAAAGCAGCCTTCCTGCGGCATCGACCAGGGTTTCGAGGAAGCCATCACGGCTCATATGGGAACAAGGGCTTATCTGGAAGGGCGAACCATGTATTGGGATAAAGACAAAGAGGAAATAACAAGAGAATAATCATTATTAACTGAGAGTTAAAACCAAAAAAAATTACTTATGTCATCAAAAATTTCGAGAAGAAGATTCTTAGAAACCGGCGCTATTGCAGCAGCTGGTCTAACAGTGGTGCCGTCTTCGGTACTTGGAAGGAGTATGGGTTATACTGCCCCGAGTGATAAACTGAATATCGCAGGAGTGGGTATAGGAGGTATGGGTTTTGCTAATCTCAAGAACCTGGAAAGCCAGAATATCGTGGGATTGTG
>JAQVZR010000293.1 GCA_028708105.1 Desulfoplanes sp.
GGTCTGACCCCGATAAACCCATAATATTTCAATCTTTTCTTCTCAAAAGCACCTGTTTTTAGGCCTTAGAATCAATAGTGTCCAGCACATGCACTATTAACTATCCGAAATAATAATATGTTTAGTGCAATTCGGACTCGTCAAGAATCTCCCATTCCAATAAATTCTTGGCTGGGTCATTGAGTCTAGCAATTGACTGAGTCATGTCGTGCGAATCTACCTGACACGTCGTGTATGAGCAATGCTAGATTGGGGGGGTGGGGCAGAGCTCGGCGGGTTTTTCACGAAAACTTAACCACATAAAATCTAAAACTAAAACCCATCCACAGCCCGCATAGCTTGGGGATATCATGCGTTGCATCTCGTCGTACATCAGGGAATACGTCAACGTGAGATTGGGAATCTTCGTGAAAAATAGGAACATCCCGGTTTTTTGTCCTATTTTTCAAGATCAAAGTGGCTCTGTGTTTCTCGGGCCCTGGTGATGACGTGTTCTGCAATTTTTTCGCAAAGAGGATGCCTGCCGTATACATCCTTGAAATCTTCGGCTTCTTCCATAGTATGTTCTTGTAGCTTTGCCGTCATGTTGAGAACTGTTTTTTTGAGAACCTGAGCCTTCAGACCCATCTCTTCTGCACACCTGCGCCAATGCCGAGGCATCACCCAGTCCAGTCGTCGTTCTTTTCCAATAGCCATAGCCATGCGGTCAGTGAGCTGCTTGCCATAGACCTGGGTACACATGAGATCATAGAACGGTGCGAGGGCAACCGTTTTTCCCGTGTACAAAAAAGAAATATTTTTGGCATGGGCATCGGCATTTCCCAGCAAAAAGTTGAAGGCAATCCATTCCAGAAAACGCTTCACGTCTTTTACCGGGACGGTGCAGGACTGCCTGATAGCATGAATGCAGGCCGCAAACCCCGGCCCTCCCTCAATCTCGTATTTTATTTCAGGCAGGATGCCGAGAGCCTGGCAAAAATCTTCCTGATGCAGCCGTGCAATCTCCTCCCCTTGCCGGATACGATCAAAGCGTTCAACCAGGTATGCCGACGTCCGGCCACACTGGAGCACTTCGCAACGGGGAACCAGCAGCCCCATGCGCCTGGCCAGGTGCATGGAAAATGCCTCGTTGTAGACGGTTTCCTCATATCCGGGGATGGGGATTTTTAAAATATGCGTACTCGGTGCCCCGTCAAGGGGCAAAGAAATCTGACCACTTTCATATTTTACAGGAAGTTTATCCTGTGCCCCGGCCAGAGATAGTCGGATTCCCTCTTCGCCTGCCAATAACGGACGACGGGGTAATTCATTGACCAGACTTTCCAGTGCCGCATCATCTAGAAGTACATAGCTTTGAGAAAGCTTTTCCGGCGTCATCCCTTCGGGCAGGACAGAAATGGCTCCGGCACATTCTCCGCCCAGGGCTTCCAGTAGAGCGAAGTCATTTTTTTCAGAAATACCAAGCCTGCGGGCGATAGTTCTGCGTATGTTCTGTTCTGGCAGAATATTGGCAAAAAATGGTCTGGCCTGATCATCGGGGAACAGACCTTCCTGGAGTGGTAAAGATAAGGATAGGGGGAACGCATCCTGTCGGGTGATCCAGTGGGAGGCGTAGGTGAAAGTGAAACGTCCCTGTTTCTCAAGGCGCAACGTGCCAACATGCCGGGGCCCGTGGAATACTCCCAGAGTGCTCATGGTCATTTTTCACCCCGGGGCTGCACCACAAGTTCCAGACCCAACCCCGTCAGAACCTCCAGGACTTTTCCCAGCTGTATGGAGGGTTTTCCTTTTTCCAGATGAACAACAAAGACCTTTCCCACACCTGAAAAATCAGCCACATTCTGCTGGGTCAGACTGTTTTCCTTCCGCCGTGCACGGATCGTCCGCCCCAGATCCTCAACGGATCTGACCCTGACAGATGATGTCTGTATTTTTTCCTTTTCCATCCGACCTTCCCCTTAAAAATATGCGATTGGATACATATACCCCGATTTTCAGGGAGGTGCAAGAAAAGATATGCGAACGCATACTGGAATGACAGGAGACAGGAGACAGGATACAGGAGGAAGGAAGGCGGGAGGCGGGAGGCGGGAGGCGGGAAAAACCAGAAATCAGCACCGGTTTTTCCTCTGTGGTTCTCTGTGTACTCTGAAGAGCAGAAACGGTTCCCCGTGCGCTCCTTTATGGAATGAACCCGATTGTTTTCCCTTGCTTGGGTTCGGAAGCCAAGATCTGGTCCAAGGCCTCAAACACAATCTGAAATTTGCCTTCGGTATCATTTCGTAATGCTTCGATTTCCTGTCGGAGTTTTCCGTTTTCAATCACGATTTCTCGAAGTTTGGTAAATGCCCGAACTGTGCCTGGGTCTCTGAGACCGTCAACATACTATTTTAATTGATTTTCTTGCCAAAAAACAGCTATTTTTCGGAGTTAGAATGCACCCACACCGCCCAAAACAGCCCGTTTTTACATCTATCCTATTAATATCAAATATAAAAACTCAAAAAATGGCATCCAATCCTTCAACTCAGCATTCCCCTAGAGCGTGGGGGCTGCAGTGGTGATGGTAATGATGGGGCCTGCACCCCTTTCATGATTTCCCGTGTAAAGTCTCTGAAGTCATCGAGGTGGTTGGTGTATACGGCGTACACGATATCCCAGTCGATGGGACAATAGTCATGCACTGCGATATTCCGGAATTCTACGCTTTTTTTGATTTGGGTAGAGAGGTGATCCGAGAGGATGCTGGATTCTCGCAACCGGTCGAAACTTTCTGCCATGGTCATGGTGGGCGCACATCAAGAACAGCCACTATGTGGGAACAGGAAGCAGAAATCCGAAAATCTGACCCCCATGTTTTTTTAAACCCTAAAGGGTTGCTTATCTGCTGGTAATTTTCCAAAATTCTGAAGAAAAATCATCTGTTGTCGGTTCGATACCAAGAGATTCCCGGCAATATGAGGCAAAGGCCCTTGTAACGGCATACAATTGCGGGATGAGCTCGTTTAAAGCGTTGAAATGCTCTGCTGCTTTGGCATACTCGGTGCCGTACTCATGGTCCGCAAGATTCCGCAAGGTGCGCATCGTCTGCCAGTCCTCAAGAGAACCAAGCACCCCTACTTTTTCAAAATATGTGAGTACCCGAAGAAAGGTATCCGAGTGTTCACCTGCCAGCATACTTGCATGCCGCATGGCTGATCCCAAGGTGTCCTGCAGTTTGGCAAAACGCTCGTTTATGGCCGACAACGTCGTGAAGAATCTGATATCTTTGGTACGGGAAGCCAGGTCAGCATCGGAAAGGGGCCATGCTATTTCTACTCGGGCGCCTTCAAGGAAAAAAACGCACCGTTCAATGGCGATGAGAAGATCTGAAAGATGTACGCGTGATGCATCAACCAAGGTGCTCATTTGAACTCCTGAGGAGTACAGCCTGTTGTCTGACCATTGTTTCAAAAGCCGATCCGGGCGAATGAG
>JAQVZR010000015.1 GCA_028708105.1 Desulfoplanes sp.
ATCCCAAGCTGGTCAAGGCCGAGAAGAAAAAAGGCTACCGCATGACCCTTGCCGATCGCCTCAAATACAGGACACGCTATTTCACCGAGGCAGGCATCATTGGCTCCAGAGAATTTGTATCCGAACATTTCGAAAAATTCCGGGACCATTTCGCATGCAAAGGAGAAAAAAAGCCCCAGCAGATAACCGGACTGGACGGCGTGTTCTCCCTCAAACGTCTCACCTGACCCTGTTCATCCCCCAGACAAACCAGGATTTGCAACCATTCCCCGGCCAGAAGAGTGTGCCTTGGCACCCCACGCCCAAAATCTGCCTTGCCCGTCTCCATATGCTCCCATTGGCCCCGAAATTTCCCCCAAATAGGGTTAAAACGCCCGGTGCACCTCTCTCTAGCAGGAGATGTCTGTATCTCTGCGCACCAGACGTTGGCGAGGAACAAAAATATGGCAGGTGAAGGCAGATCTGTGCATAGGTTGCCTGTCCCAATTTTTTCCCACAGGGGGAACCCCTACGCCACGGGATTCTTCAATCTCCCCAATGCGTCCATCAAAAAACCAAACCCGATCCGTTCCTGTTCCAGGCGGACTCGGTCGTCCCATCGGTTGGTGCACAGATTCTGGTAAAGGGTCGTTTCCTGGGGAGTCAGACGCCCGAGCTCCGCGGTTTCAGGCCGGGGTTCAATGCCCCAGAGTTCCCTGTGAGCCAGGAGAGTTTCCTGGTCCATCAAAAAGGATGTCGTGTGGGGGAAGAATTCTCGCCATTGGTTGAGAATGGCGAAACCATGGGTGTCGATATCGCCCCAGTAATGGATGTCCCGTGTGCCGAGCCAGCGGGCTTCGGCCAGGTTGTCGAACCCGTAACCGGCCCCAAAGATAACCATGGACTGGGGGCATGGGGGGAAGGCCAAAAAATTGATCTCGTTTTCAGTGATGAATACCCGTGTGGCCGCAATATCCAGCTGGGCAAAGGCTTCACGGCTGAGGGTGATGTCCTGGTCCGTGGTTGTGGGTATAAGGGAGAGTTGGGGATCGAGAATTCGGAACCGCACCCGTAGGGGCTTGTCCCGGAAACCATAGCGCCTACAAAAACAGCCGATTCCTCTTCCGGCCTCCTGGTCGACAACTTCGGGCGGCAGGGCAAAATCCAGTAAATCGGTCAGCACGCCCCGGTGGCCTTCGATGAATTTGGTGTGCACACCGGGCAGATCGACCTGCCGCAGATACACCCCGGGCCTGGGATGATTCCGCAACCAAGTGATCACATGGAGCAAACGCTCCCAGTCCCCTGCCAGCTCCAGCACCTTCAAGAGGTGCCTCTCGACCCACGGGAGGACCTCAGGTCGGGTTTCCTGTGTCAGACTGACCAGTTCCTGCAAATGAGTGGCCTCCCGATGTCTGCCGATCAAATCGAGGCAGTCATCCATAGAATCGACCCACAGCTTGGCCGGGATCTCATTGGCCCCCAGGGTCCGGTGGTTGATGGTCTTCCACTCGATGCGGTACTTCCCAGCACCACGTGTCAGCAAAGCGATCCAGTCCCGGACCTCGGGAAACCGCTCGCTCAACTCCTTGGAACCAGGGCCTTTCATTCTCAAACGGAGAGGAAATATGCTCTCATCGCCACATACGGAGGTCGGCACCACCCCACGATCCCAGAGTTTCTGCACCTGGGCACGGATATCCGCCGGTGTGGTCCAACTCACTGCTGCATCCTCTGTTTTTCGGCGCGATATTCCTCGATGCTGAGGTTGCGCAGCACCGAATTGCGTCCCTCTTCGTTGTGCACAAACCCAACGGAGGAAACAAAGGGCTCGATGATGTGGATCTTCTGCAAGGGGGTGACAATGAGCAGTTGGAGATTGAGCTGGGCAAAAAGTTCCAGGCCGTACCTGGCCGATTCATCGGACCCGCGCCCAAAGGCTTCGTCGATAACCACGAACCGAAATGTGCGCGAACGTACCGCCCCCCATTCCAACCCGAACTGATAGGCCAGGCTGGCCGCAAGCACGGTGTAGGCGAGTTTTTCCTTCTGCCCTCCGGACTTGCCCCCGGAATCGGCGTAATGTTCATATTCGATGTCGTCTTCGCGCCATCGTTCGCTGGCCGCAAAAACAAACCAATTGCGCACGTCCGTGACCCTCTCGGTCCAGCGACGATCTATGTCGGCGTGGTCCGGCCGCCCTCGGAAACGATCGATGATCCTCCGGACGTACAGAAATTTGGATTCAGAATACTGGATATCGTCCGAACCGGTCAACGCTCCCTCACTGCAGGCGAGCAGATCCTGCTGAAATTCGCGGATGTCGGCATCAGGACTTGTCTGGGCCTCGAGACCGATATACCGGTCGGGGTTGTAATCGATGCGGGTAAGGGAGTCGTTGATCTTGCCCACACGTTCCCTGATAATTTCCCGTTCCTGGTTCAGATACGACTGGAACTGGACCACCTCGCGGATGGTATTCTCATTGAGCAGTTTTTTGAACTGCTCTTCAAACCGGGGCAGATCGTCGGCAAGGAGTTGGGTAAGCATGGCCCGGTACTCGAAACCGGCATCGATGGCCGCATCCACTTCCCGTGTTTCCAGCGGCCATTGTTGACGGTATTCACTCATGGCCTTGACGATCTTTTCTCCCAACCGCTTGAGCTTCCCGTCCTCGCCATCGATTTTTTTCTGAAGCCAATCCCGCATATCCCGCTCCCGGTTGTCACAGGAATCCACCGTCAACTGACAGTTGCCGAGAGCCTCCTCGCGTATGGTTTCAAGAACGGCAAACCGTTCAGAATACCCGGTGTCGGCTTGAGGAAGCAGGGCCCGGGTTTCCAGTTGCAATTTTTCGACATGGTCGATTTTCTGCTCGGTTTTGGACCGCTTATCCTTAGCCGTGTCCAATACCTTCAATGTCTTTTTCTGCTCAACCAACAATGCTTCGAGCTGTCTGGTCAACGTCTGCAGGACGTTGGAGGCGGTTTCCAAAGCCTTTCTTTCAGCTTGCAACGTAGAGATGGCCAAGGCTACGGGCTTCCAGTCAAGTTCCCAAAAGTCTGCATAGACGTCAATCTTGGACAGAGTGGCGAGGCGGGCCTTACATCCCTTCTGCTCGCCCTGCAGGGTCGCGATACGTCCGGCGATCTCGGCAAGTCGGGTCTCCTCACCCCGGGCCTTTGCTTCCAGGGCCGCAATCTTGGCGGCATTGCTCCATCCCAGGACATAGCGGCTCCGGTCGTCGATGCGGTGACGATCATCCTTCTCGTGACGCCCACCCGGCATCTTGATCTGGCCGGCCATGGTGATGGCTTTTCCTTCCCGCCGGAACGCTTCTTGGGTGGTGCAGCAGACCAGATCGAAACGATGGACAATTTCACGCTCCATCCAGCTGAAAAAAGAAGAATCCGCCTTGATGGCCACTTTGCGGGCCAGAGAATGGGGATGCTCTGCAGCCTCCCGCCTTGGCGGGTTTTCCCGCACCCGAAAATAGACCAGACGGCCCTTGAGATGGGTTTGATCCACCCACTGGGCAACCCGGGCGTAATGAGAATCCGGAACCAGCAAAGAGAGGCCGAAACTGTGCAGCAAACGTTCAATCGCCCCTTCCCAATCTTTCTCCTCCTCCCGGACCTGAAGAAGTTCGCCAGCAAAAGGCATCTCCTCTTCTTCCAGGCCCAGTGCCTGACACAGCCCCCGCCGCATGGCGATCTGTTTTTCGCTGATATTGCTACGACGGGACTTCAACCCCTTGATCTCGGCCGTGAGCTGTTCATACTCCTTGCGCCCCTGAAGAAAAAAGACATTGGTTTCGTTGAGTTCGTTCTGCACCCGGGCCTCAGCATCGGCAACGGTTTCACACAAATCCTGAAATCCCTTCCGCTGACGTCCAAAATCTTCCGGAGTCGTTGCCGGAACCTCGCCCAAGGCCCGTACAAGCTTTTCGTATTGGGTCGCTTTTTCCTTGCGCCGCTTAAGTTCGCTCTCTTTCTGCCGGATCTCGGCATTGATATCTTCGATCCTATCACCACCGTTCTCGCCAATGGCTTTACGCAGCCCGCGGTCCCGCACCTCCAGGATTTCTCGCTGCTCTTCCAATCCGATGACGGTTGCATGGTGACGGGCGTGCTCCTCCTCCAGGGAAACAAGTCGCTTTTCAAGCAGGTCCATTTTGAGGGTTGCAAACCAGGCACGCAGGGCGTCACGACTGGATCGTAGCTCTTCCGCCCCCGCCGTCAGTTCCTTGTGCCGGTCGCAATCGGCCACAAGGGGAGTTAACATTTCGACCTGCAGCCTGGCCTTGCGCACCGATTCATGGGCCCGGTTGAGATCTTCGAAATGCTTGATCAGATGGACAATCCGCTGAGCCACATCAAAGGGTTTGAGCATGTGGCTGCGCACAAAATCGGTCAGATTGCCCACGGATTTGAGGGAGACGGTTTGAAGGAACAGATCCAGAGCCTGTTCGTTGTCGATGCCGAAACGCCGTCTGAACCACGCCCCATAGGGGGGAAACGTGTCGAACACTTCGATCCCCTGGCCCCGCAATAGTTTACGAAGACCGGTTATCTCGGAACCGAATCCAGAAAAATGATCAGCGATGGAAAGCTCCCGCTCACAGGCTACAAACAACCGGGACGGCTGACCCACCGTCTCCTTCATCCAGAAGACCTGAGCCAGGGTCACGGTTTTGTCATATCCGGCATTATAAAACACCCCGAGGATCACCGAATAGCTGTCCGCACCACGCAAGGCCACAGGCTTGGAGCTTCCCAGGGAGTCCTGACGTTCGGATTTGTAATACCCCTGCACGTAGGAGCGCAGGGTACGTTCCCGGGTGGCAGCTCCTGCAGCTTTGTTGTAGGCGATGTTCTGAGCAGGCACCAGCAAGGTGGTCACGGCGTCCACCAGAGTCGACTTACCAGAACCGATATCACCGGTAAGTAGCCCGTTTTTCCCGTCCAGCCGCAGGGTCCAGATCCGTTTATCAAAGGTGCCCCAGTTAAAAATCTCCAGCCGCTGTAACCGAAAACCGGCCAGTTGATCATCGCCGATAAAATCCATAAGAAGCTGTTCAGCCATTCTCTCTCTCCCTGCCAAGGTGCTCCCGATATTCGGTCAGGCGCTGATCAAAATCGCTCAACCACTGGGCATCCACAAAGGCCTTGATGATTCTGCGAACTTCAATCATATCCCTCTGCCGCCGCAAACGACGCACAAACCCGAGATCGGCGATCTTGTTCAGCTGGGCATCAACGTTGTCGATCAATTTAACCTCATTGGTCCCTTCCGGAAGAAAAATCCGGACCATCTCCACCACCTCGTCCCGGGAAAGGATCATCCGGGTATCCGCTCCGGAAACATCAGATTCAGCCAGTTTCTTACGCAGCAAGGCCAGAAGCAGGCTGACGGGATAAGAGAGCTGTCGTCTGGCCACCAGCCTGGGAACAGTGCCGGAGCCGGTATTACCGGAACCGGTCTCTTCCGATTCCGGTCTGGAACGCAAAAACGCGTACCCCTCAGCTTCATCAAGTATCAGTTCCAGGCCCATCACGGACACATAGTCCCTCACGCCCGGCTCCAGGGCCAGCAGAGAATTCCACAAAGCCGGGTTGTCCTCCATGTAGATCACCCCTTTGAGCAGGGGCACCACAACAGAGCCAAGTTCCTGGTCGGGTTCAACAAAACGGCCAGGCGTGCTGTCGGAAAGGTCCATCATCCGTTCCTCAGTAAAATGATATGCGGCAAGGTCGCCTGCCGGGTTATGCCGGTTTCGGTCTGCCACCGCACCTGTTCTTCCTCTTCCTCATCCACCACCGTATGGCTCCACTCTCCGGCCAGTTGCAGGTAGGCAACCAGCTCGGCCAATCCATGGCGCAGGGGATGACGCGAGACAACATCCCCAAGGCTTACCTGACTGCGATCCTGAGGCTCCTGGCGGATATTTTGGGCAAGCTCGGCCTTGTCCACCACCACCTGACTGTAGAGAACCGCCGTATCGATTTCGGCATCTCCTTCATCCAACGCAATCTGCGTAATCAACGGCGTATGTGAAGGAGTGTAGAGAGGCCGCTCCAGGGGCAATTCAATGGAAAGGGAGGGAAGGAGAAGAGGGATGAACTCCCCCGCAGGGGGGTCTCCGCGCAGAGCCAGAGCATGGGTTTCGATGTCGTGGAGGATATCCATGATACGCCGGTTCTCAAGCCAGGCCTTGTCGTCGAGAAACCTGCGCAGCTGCTCGGAAAGGAGGGCCACGGTCCGCTGGGTATGTTCTCCCGCCTCCAGCCAATCGTAATGTACGCGTCTGAGCCGGGGGTCGGGCTTTGTTTCGACAATAGGCGGCAGGGCCAGCACCTGTTCAAGCAGGCTGCTCAACTCCTCCTGACGGGACTGGGACATGAGAAAATCCCAGAAGGCACGGAAACTTTTGCCCTGATCCGAATCGGCGATGGCATCGCGTTCGCCCATGATCTCCTGGAGCAGAGCCCCCTTGGTTCCGTCCCAAAGAGCGATCCGCTCACGCACCCGACGGTCAAGAATTCTGAAATTGTGCTCCACCTCACGAAAATCGGTCAATAATTCCCGGGCCAGTTGCAAAAACTGCTGGAAACGATCCTTGAGTGCCGTATCATCCAGAAGGGGGATATCCCCGGCGAGGATGCACCCGATTTCTGTATCGATATCGTCCCGACGTTTCTGCAGCTCGGCGATACGGACTTTGGGGTCCGTCTGGCTCCCCTCGCTCATCTGTCTGAGGAGTTCAAACAGGGTGAGCAGACGCGATTCCGTCCCCACAAAGGCCCGTTCGGTAAGACTTTCCAACCAGGCCAAGGCCTTTTCCGTGGCCGGAGTCAGATCGAAATGGGGTTCATCCGTTCCGGGGAGATAGAATTTGCGCAGCCAGCCCTTGTCGTTCTCCGCCCAATCATTGAGATAACTTTGGGCGGACCCGGGAAAGGCGTCTTCCCCCTGCTGTTCCCGCAGGACAAAGAGCTCATCTTCCAGGGCCTCCACCAGATCGGCCTGAGACAGGGTACGCACATTGGGTGCAATGAAAACACGGTGCAGAAAACCGGCCACAAGAGGAGCATGCTGGGCACGCAGCAGTCGCCAGGCCGGATGGTTCTGACGGAGAAGGTCGAGGGTGGCGTAGTCGAGGGGCATAGGTATTGAAACGATAACGGTATCAGTTAAAGAGTAACATATAGGGACACGAATAATGACAATAATTCGGTGAAAATCAGTGAAAATGGGTGACGTATTTCATACGGTCCTTCAGTAAGCCAACCTCGTCATCCTTGCAACCCACTTCCCAAAAACCACACAAGCCCCCTGCATGCGCAGAGGGCTTGTGGTCTCCGATCGGGGATGACAACCGATCGGCTAAGGAGGTAGGTGGAGAGTTTATGGAAAAAGAAAGATTACCCCATAGCGCTTGGTCCTTCTTCTTCGGTACGGATACGGATGGCCTGCTCCATATCCTGGACAAAGATGACACCGTCGCCTTCGTTGCCCGTCTGGGCACCGACTTTGATGGCTGCCAGGGCTGCCTCCAGAAATTCATCGTTGAGACCGATTTCCAGACGAATCTTTTTTAAGAGGTTCACTTCCATGACCACACCACGGTAGGTTTCGGTGAATCCTTTCTGCCTGCCGCTGCCCAGGCTGTTGGTGGCGGACATGTTGTATATTTTCTTTTCATAAAGGGCCTGTTTGACGGCATTGAGCCTTTCGGGCCGGATGTATGCGATAACAAGTTTCATGACATTTCTCCTTGGGGTTGCAACGTACAATCTCGTACCTGGTAAAAAATCTTCAAGAATTGCCGGGTTATTCCGTGGTGAAAATCTGAAAGCCGTTGTAAGATTCCGAGCCGTGTTCGCTGATATCCAGGCCCTTGAGTTCTTCGACTTCGCTGACTCTGAGACCAAAGAGACCCTTGATGATCTTGAACATGACCAGACCGGTACCAAAGGCCCAGGCCCCGACGACAGCCACACCCAGAAGCTGTACAAGCAGGAGGCTTGCGCTGCCTCCATAGAACAGACCGAGGGAAGATCCGTACCCTGGAGCTGCGAACAGACCGACCATCAGGGTTCCGAATGCTCCACAGACACCATGAACGGAAACTGCACCGACGGGATCGTCAATGTGCAGAACCTTGTCGATGAACTCTACGGAAAGGACAACCAGGAAACCGGCCATGAAACCAATAATGATGGAACCCACAGGTGAAACTTCGTAACATCCGGCGGTGATGGCAACCAGCCCGGCGAGAACACCGTTCAGCGTCATGGAAGTGTCAGGCTTGCCGAATTTGAGCCAGGCCATGATCATGGCAC
This sequence comes from Desulfoplanes sp., assembly GCA_028708105.1. Taxonomy (GTDB): domain Bacteria; phylum Desulfobacterota; class Desulfovibrionia; order Desulfovibrionales; family Desulfomicrobiaceae; genus Desulfoplanes. Next base: position 8,325 of record JAQVZR010000015.1, read on the forward strand.
CGATGGAACCTGCACAGGCTGCCAGGGATGTGTTCACCGCGATATAACCGATCGTCCCGTCTGCCGTTGTGGTGCTGCCAGGATTGAAACCGAACCAGCCGAACCAGAGGATGAAGACACCCAGGGCTGCCAGGGGAATATTGTGCCCGGGGATGGCCTTGGCCTTTCCGTCAGGAGCATACTTGCCGATCCGGGGGCCCAGGACAATGGCACCGGCAAGGGCGATCCAGCCGCCTACGGAGTGAACAACGGTGGAACCGGCAAAGTCGACAAAACCCAACCCTTCAAGCCAGCCTGCGCCAGAATCACCGAGCCAGAGACTTCCCCAGCACCAGTGGCCGGAAATGGGATAGATAAAGGAAGAGACAAGAAGACTAACGATGAGATAGGAACTGAATTTGGTACGCTCGGCAACGCCACCTGAAATAATTGTAGCGGAAGTGGCACAAAATACTGACTGGAAGAACCAGAAGGTGAACGTCCATTGGCCACTCGCTGTGGTGGGGGTGATGCCTGCAAGTGAAAATCCGCTGGTGCCGATAAATCCGCCCGCATCCAGTCCGAACATTAATCCAAAGCCCAGAAAAAAGAAGGCAATGGCCCCGACACCAAAATCCATGACATTTTTCATCAGAATGTTGCCGGCGTTCTTGGCCCGGGTAAATCCGGTTTCGACCATGGCGAACCCGGCCTGCATGAACATGACCAGAAAGGCGGCCAAAAGGGTCCATAAGATGTTGGCGTTGGCCTGGGAAAGGGCTTCGGTTTCAGCAAAGGCTGCCGTGGGGAGAACTGCGCACACCAGGGCACCCGCAAGCCACATTGATCTGAAAAATGTTTTGAAAGATGACCTCTTGTACGACCACAACATAAAAATTCCTCCCGTTTGAAAGTGATGTTATATTTCTTTCAAAGCAAAAGGGAGGCCAAACAGATAACTAGTAGATATAAAAAAGAATTTAACAGAACGGCAGCTTGACTGTATTTTTTTTAAACAATTTTGTATTTTATAAATCAATTTGAATCGTGGGAAAACAGATCAAATACGTTTTTGTAAAAAAAATAAATAAAGACATATTATCGAGTTAAAAATAAACAGACATAACATGCATCATGGGTTCCAGATAACGAGTGTCTCATCATGCGTAACGTGTCATAACCATCCAGCATCAAGACATTTCTGGAAATGCAATCCGTATCCCCTGGGAATGCCGACCGTCGGGTCGGCCTTTCGAGCACCGTAGAAAGCAGTCTGCTCGCATTGATTATCAGTCGTTTATCTTGTTTGTGGCCATGTCAGAAGTACGTTGCCGAGCAGACGCTCGGAATCCCCAGGATAACAACGCCTACTCTCTGTATCTGTTGGCACATAGTTAGTTATAAATTGGCTAAAACTAACTATCTCAAAATGATATTGGGTTAGGAACAAAAAGCCAAATCCTCACCATAAGGACATAGTGAAGGTATCCATTATTTAACAAAAACGTCATTTTTAAAGATCGCCGGATCTGATCTTATTTCTCTTCACCATCCTGCGACCCTCCCCGTATCCCGAGAAGATACCTGTACGGTCCGGGAGTTCCCGGAGGAACCAGGGCTACGCGGTCCCCTTCGTTGAGCAGCGCATCAAAAGGTCGGATGATCCCATTGACAAAAGCGCCTTCCACATCACCGGATTCGAGCTCCAAAAAAGTTACCACATCGCCAAGATGCATCCCGGGACGGAATGGCACCTGAACATTGGAATATCCTACCCCCTTGGCGGCCAATTTTTTCTGTAAAAAAGAAAAAGCATTGACAACAACTGTCGACATACATCCTCCTGATTTTTTACGCACACCCTCCAACATCGGGTCGACACCTTGCCGGACATCTCCTGTCTACCTTTTTTCTTGCACACGTATGAGTCAATAACAATACAAAAAAGCCCTTCCAGATATGAGCTGCAAGGGCTTTTTTTTGAGTGGGCAACCAGAAAGGCCTGCCAGTCCTCGTTACGTTATCTATAGGGAGAATCATCCGCCTTGATGACCCAGGCACACAAAAAAATGGACAGGGCGAAAAATTTGTCAAAACAACGGATGGCCTGTTCCACCATACGCTCTTCAATTATTTTACATAGTTTTGGCGAAGGATGTGGGATAAACGTCTGTCGCTGATCCCGTTCATTAAAACAATACATATAGGGATCGCCGGCCCCGAACCTTATAGCGCTTCCCTCAAACATACCTCTCCCCCTCCTTACATGTTTTTTGACAAGTGGCTCTCATTCCGCCTCTGCCCAACAAGGTCAATAAAAGCAATAAAAATTTATACGCATGCGGAAAAATATAAAAGTCAGGGATACAAATGTACGGAACATGTCCTGGACCTTTATGGTATATCTCTGGAAATATCATGGACCTCCAATGCCCCGGCCAAGGGATAAGCCTAAAGCTATTGATCATCGTTCCATATCCCGGCCCAGCCAATATAATGCAGGCTGGCCATTATGGCGGATAAACATCGAATAATTGCCGACAAAGGGCCTACGCAACCAGGAAAGTTCCTTATCCTCGAGCAACGCCAAAATTTCATTTTTGATATCCTCTGCCAGACGTAAGTCTTCATAGGTATCAAAAAAGGACAATCCCCACGGAGCAAGGTGACACATTGTTTCCCCGGGATAAGAAATCAGCCGAATCTCAAGCAGACCGCACGACGAAAAACCGCTGATATCTATCAGTTGTGTACCTACAACGTGTATCGAAAAAATACCCATGGATCGGGGTACAAAAGGGGACGGCATGCGATTCTCCAGGCAGTAATCTCGGGATCATATCATCAGATAAACCACAAAGAAGCAGGTTTCATACCAGAGGATACATACACCCTGCGACAATAACGCCATCTTTTCCACGGCACCTAAACCACGAGGAGGAGTTCCCCTCGGAAAACCATACATCCAATCCCAATATACCTAACATACTGCACTTCGTGATGAATACCTCCGACGGAAAAACACCTCCTGGTTACCAGACGATATCCGCCCGTCTGCAGGTACGCGTCCTGTCACACTCCAGCATACATTGCTCTCCACACGGGAAGACAATCCTCTTACCATTCTGGATTACAAATAAGTAACCCCCGCCCGGCACACGAAGCGCCGAGGGGGGCTGTTTCAAAGAACGTTTCTTAAGACAATCAGGACTTGTAACCGATAGCCCGAAGAAATCCTTTGCGTGCAGCAATATCTTCGTCCGTCTCAATCCCTTTGGATACGAATCCGTCAACAACACCAAGAATACCACGCCCCTGCGCTGTCTCGGCAATGATCACCTGGGTGGGGTTAGCCGTTGCACAGAAAATACCACAAACTTCATTGACGTTTTTAACAGCATTGAGAACATTGACGGGGAACATATCCTTCATGAAAATAATAAAACAATGGCCTGCAGACAAAGCAAAAGCATTTTTCTTTGCCAATTCCACCAGTTCGTCGTCTGTTCCGGAATAGCGCACCAGACAATCCTGAGAAGCCTCGCAAAAAGCGATGCCAAACTTGGCCATAGGCACTGTGTTCACCATGGCTTCATGCAGATCTTCCACGGTCTTGATAAAATGGGACTGGCCAAGGATAAAATTCATATCTTCAGGTTTTTCAATCGTTACTGTCAAAAGTTCCATATCAGTCTCCTGGGAAACATACAGTTTTAAAATGATTTTCGTAAGCTACTATCATGCAACGGTTCATGATTACGAGGTAATGGCCAGGCTTCTTCCGGATGCAGGCCAAAATTGAAAAAATTTCACATTTACGTCAAGAGGACAGGGAAGAATCCGGACAAGGGCCTCGATCAAGCCGACCCCAAAAACGTGCTGCGCAACAGCACGTTGCAGACAAAATAACTCTCCCCATATGGTCGTCGTGCCGGTTAGCCTATGGGAAAAATATTTCAAGGGCGGGCAGAAATACCATATTTTTTGAGTTTGTACTGTAAAAGACTTTTAGAAATACTCAAAAGTTCAGCCGCCTTAACCTTCACAAACCGTGACTGGACCAAAGCGCGACGAATAAGAGCAGCTTCAATTTTTTCCAGTGTTTCAGCCAGATTGATCTCCGAAGGAAGCAAATCCACGGCACTCTTAAGCTGGGTTTCTTCATCCCGCACCTCGGCGGGAAGATCATCCAGGTCGATAACCGCGTGAGGAGAAAGCACCACGCTGCGTTCGATCACATTTTGCAGTTGGCGGATATTGCCCGGCCACTCATAGGCGTCCATGGCCTGCAAGGCCTTAGTGGTCAACATTTTCTCCGGCGTCTTGTTTTCCCGGGCATACTCGAACAAAAAATGCGCGACCAGGAGAGAAATATCTTCCCGCCGTTCTCTGAGGGGAGGAACCGGAATATGCACCACATTGAGACGGTAAAAAAGGTCTTCCCGGAACCGCCCTTCCTCGACCTCTTTTTTGAGATCCTTGTTCGTGGCACTGATGAGACGAAAATCTACATGCAAGGTCTCACTGCCTCCCACCCGTTCCAGACTCCGCTCCTGAAGCACACGCAACAGCTTGACCTGGAGATCTGCAGAAAGCTCGCCGATCTCATCCAGAAACAAGGTCCCGTTATGCGCCTGTTCAAAACGCCCCCGTTTCATGGCCACGGCACCAGTAAAGGACCCCTTCTCGTGCCCGAAAAGTTCGCTTTCCAGCACTCCAGGATTAAAAGACATGCAGTTTACTGAAATAAAAGGGTTATCTTTCCTGTCCGAAGAAGCATGAATCCCTTGGGCAACCAGTTCCTTACCCGTCCCTGATTCACCGGTGATAAGTACGGAACTTTTGGACGGGGCCACACGATCCATGAGAGCAAGCACCTCCCGGATGGCCTTGCTCTTGCCCAGAATATGATGTTTGCCGAACTGCTGATGCAATGACTGCCGCAATAAACGATTTTTTTGTTCAGCCCGGGCCAGTTTCATGGCCTTACTCACGGAAAGCAGGAGTTCTTCATTGGAAAAGGGTTTGGTAATATAATCAAAGGCCCCGCATTTCATGGCTTCAACAGCGTTATCAATGCTCCCAAAAGCAGTCATGATCATCACTGGAATATGAGGGTAATCTTTCCTGACCCGCTCAAGGACCTCTTCGCCACTCAGACCGGGCATCTTCATGTCTGTGATGACCACATCAACCTCAGATTCTTCCAAAAAGGCCATACCCAGCCTGGGATCATTCAGTGCCGTAATGGCGTAGCCCTCATCTTCAAGAATGGCTTGCAATACCAAAAGATAATTTTTTTCATCATCCAGAATAAGAATATTTCCAGCCATGTTTTGCTCTTTTTCAGTCGGCACCTGATCGCTCCTTATAATTTCCCCCTGCGCCATGCACAGATGTGGACTTTTTTATTACCTTCAAAGACGCACGGCCACAACTGACCCTCATCCATGAATCCAGAGTTGTTCACGGGCCACAGGGCTTTTAGGCAAAAGTTATTCTGACCAGCCCCCCGCCTTCCGGTGCATTCTCAAGCTGCATCCGCGCCCCGTGGGAGGTAAGAATCGTAGATACAATGGACAGGCCCAGCCCTGTTCCAAAATCTTTCGTCGTGTAAAAGGGCTCAAGATACTTTTCAAGCATATCCGGTTCAAACCCCGGACCCGAGTCGTGCACTTCCAGCACAGCCCCTTGGCTGTAAGCCCGGATAACAATACGTATACGCCCCGATCCGCTGATTGCCTGTCCGGCATTGACCACCAGATTATATACGGCTCTGTAAAGCAGATCGCTGTCTCCCTGAACCAGAACATGCTCGGGACAATTTTTTACAAGTTCAATACCTCTCTCGAGCATATCATTACCCAAAAAAGCCTGGATATGGTCCACAATGCGACACAGATCCACCGGAACCATGGTTGGGCTCTTAGGTCGGGCATAATCCAGAAAATCGTTCACAATCCGTGCAAGCCGCTCAGCCTCATCCAAAACGGCCTGCAGTATGCCTGCCCTGGAATCCTGATCTTTTTTGGCCTTTTTGAGCAACAACTCAGCACTGCTTTTGATGATTCCCAGAGGATTTCTGATTTCATGGGCAATGGAGGCCACCATCCGTCCCATGGAAGCCAGTTTTTCGTTCTGATGCAATTCGTGCTCAAGACGCTCCTTGTCACGCATACGTTCCGCAAAAATCCG
>JAQVZR010000294.1 GCA_028708105.1 Desulfoplanes sp.
ATGCCTCCAAACATGACCAGCATGAATGCCCAGAGACTCGGATATGCCCAACGCCATTTGAGCTCGGGCATATATTCGAAGTTCATGCCGTAGACCCCTGCCACAAAGGTCAGGGGGATGAAGATGGTGGCGATGATGGTTAGAATTTTCATCACTTCGTTCATCCGCTGGCTGATGCTGGAAAGATAGAGATCCAGTAACCCGGACAGGATATCCCGGTGAGACTGGATGGTTTCGATGAGTTGGATGATATGGTCATGAACATCCCGGAGATAGATCTTGGTGGGGTCCCGGATCAGACCTGATTCCGTGTGCAGAAATCCGCTGACGACCTCACGCATGGGAGAGATGAATTTTCGCAGCAGGATCAGGCTGCGTTTGAGGCTATGGATTTCTTCGGGCATGCCCGGATTGGGGCTGATGAGCAATTCTTCTTCAAGGCTTTCGATGCGGTCGCTGATATGTTCCAAAACAAGAAAATAACTGTCCACAACGGCATCGATCAGGGCGTATGTGATATAATCGGCACCCTGGCTGCGGATTTTGCCCTTGCCCGCCCGGATGCGGCTGCGGACTTCGTCGAACACATCTCCCTGTTGTTCCTGAAAAGAAAGAATGTAGTTCTCGCCCAGAGCAAAAGAGACCTGCTCGATTTCCAATTCTCCCAGGTCTTCAGACAGGGTAAAAAGTTTGAGCACCATGAACAGATAGGTATCGTACTCTTCCATTTTTGGCCGGTGCTCGGTGTTGAGGATGTCTTCCAGGGTCAAAGGATGGATAGTAAATACGTTGCCGATTGTTTTGAGCATCTCAATATCATGTATGCCGTCCATGTTCATCCACAGGACGGAGGGCTCCTCCGTACACCATGCAGCGATTTCTTTTTCCGGCACCTCGTGTTCGCTCAGGCGGCCTTGATGCGTATAGCTAAAAACGGTTATTCTGGCTTTTCCCGTCCGTTCTGTTCCCACATGGATCAAGGAGCCGGGACGCTGACCGATCTTTTTACTTCCTCTGGTAGGTACCCTCGTCGTCATTATGTTCCTCTTTTTGTATGCCCCAAGAGTCTTCGTTGGATCTGCATTTTTTGGGTTGCCGACTTCTGTAGTTTGAGGACAATGTGTCCAGATATAGAGGAGAGTTCGGCCAGCCCATACGTCTGAAAAAGGGAGAAAATGGTTTTTTACGGGGAATAGTATGTAGCTTCTCTAGCTCGATTACAGCTACATGCCAATGCTTTGTTTATCGTCGTATGCACTGCGGGGATGAAGTCCGGACCTAGTGGGGTAAAGGGGGAAAATACGATAGCATGGCTCTGCATTCAGCTTATCTGAAAAAAAGTACATGTGTTATCTTCCTGCTGTCATAACTTTTTTTTGTGTCGTGTATTCCCTGTGAGAGCATAAAAAAAGGAGGCGGTTGCCTCCTTTTTTTATACAGGTATTATTGTTTTCTATCCAGCTGATTCCACATATTCTTTGACCGCCCGGCCGATGCGGTGCCAGGTGTCGATGCGTTTTTCGTTGTTTGTTTCCAGCAGGGTGACCCGGAAGCCATTGCGTTTGCAGCAAAACCCAGTCAGCGGAACGACGCAGATGCCGGTTGCTCCCAAAAGATAGTAGACAAAGCGTTTGTCCACGGCCACATCCTTGACCTTGTTTTCGATGTATGCCCTGATTTTGGGATTTTCTAATGGCAGGCTCTGATGATCTGTAAGGATATTTTCATCAAAGAGCACGGCCATATAAAATGCTCCGTGGGGGCGGGTGACATGGATGTAGTCGTATGAATTGATGATCTCAAAAGCCTCGTTGGCCCGGGCTTCGAACATGCGTTTGCGGTGTTCCAGATGCTCCAAGTAGCGGGGATCGCCGATAACCTTGGGGATGGAGTACTGGGGCAGACTTGTGGAACAGACCTCTAACATTTTGGCATTTAAAAGGCACTTGATGTATTTTTTAAACGCCGGGCTCTTGTCCTGATTAAAAACCTCGATCCAGCCGCAGCGTCCGCCCGGCCAGGGATATTCCTTGGAAATACCGCGCAGGGCCATGCCGGGGACTTCACCGATGACTTCGCTCAGATGGCAGGTTTTAGCACCGTTGAATACGATGTGGGCATAGATTTCATCGCAGATAACAAAAATATCGTAGCGCCGGGCGATGTCCACGATCTTCTCCAAAACCTTCCTGGGATAGACCGCACCCGTGGGATTGTCCGGGTTGATGAACAGTAACCCGGCGATGGAATCGTTGTATTTGACCTTGTTTTCCAGATCTTCAAGATCGGGCATCCAATTGTTATTGGGGTCGAGGTTGTAGGTCAGGTGTTCGTAGCCGGAATGGGCCGCTTCGGCCGAAGAATGGGTGGAATAGGCAGGAGAAGGCCCGATGACCCGGGCTTCACGGCGCAGAAAACCGAAAATTTTGGCTACGGCATCACCCAGGCCGTTATAGAAGACGATATCGTCGGCGGTTATTTTGTAGCCGTCGCGCAGATTGACCTGCTTGGCCAGGAATTCACGGGATTCCCGAACACCTTCCGTGGCCACATATCCGTATGTCTTGTCATCGGACACGAGATCTCTGACGATTTCTTTGATCCAATCCGGGATTTTTTCCCCTTTTTCAATGGGATCTCCGATGTTTTCCCAAGTGATAGTGACCCCCAGTTTCTGAAGGTCATGGGCAACCGCAACAATTCCTCTGATTTCATAGCTGAGTTGTCCCCATCCAACATGTTCGATATTTCTTCGCATTGCACAGCCTTGTTGTTGAGGGGTTTATACCTGTTTTACCCGTGGTTCCCGCACAGACAGTATGGCCGGAACCACTCTCTATTTTTTAGGTGGCATGCTGTTTATATCGCACTCCCTTCAAGGGCAAGGAAAAACACGGCCGTAATTTGATCGGTGTATGATCAAAAATATAGTCCAGGTGCATCACACGTTACACCACTGCTTCACTCATGGACAACATCTTGAGTATCTGACGAGGAGGCTGTGGTCGGGAAAAATAATAGCCTTGGCCGTATTCGCAGGACATCTCTTCTAGAATTTTGATGAGTTTTGGTGATTCGATGCCTTCAGCCACCACATTCAGTCCAAGGGTATGGGCCAGAGAAATGATGGTTTTGACAATTTTGGCATTTTCTTTGTTTTCGCTGATGGCGGTTACAAAGGATCGATCAACTTTGAGGGTGTCCACAGGAAATTTATGCAGATAGCTCAATGAGGAATAACCGGTTCCAAAATCGTCGATGCCGATCTGGACATGCATCTTTTTGAGTTTTTTGAAAATGGCAATAGCCCTGTCTTCCAGGGACATGAGCATGCTCTCGGTTATTTCTAGTTTGAGACAATGCGCTGGTAAACCTGTTTCATGCAGACAGTCCCGGACTTCGTCGATAAATGTGTCTTGTTGTAACTGAACGTTGGAAACATTGACGTGGATGATCATTT
>JAQVZR010000295.1 GCA_028708105.1 Desulfoplanes sp.
CCTGAGTCTTCAGGAGGCCAGAGCCAGGGTCTGGGAATCCCGGGCACAACGAGGCATCAGCGCGGCAGATCTCTACCCCACCCTGGACGCCGCCGGAGCCGCAACCAAAAGTAAATCCAGCAAAAACGCAGGATATACGGGTACTGAAGAGAATCTCTATCAGGCAGGATTTGATGCGGGCTGGGAAGTGGATATCTTTGGCGGAGTGGCCCGGAGCGTGGAAGCGGCCGATGCCGATCTTGCGGCCAGTGAAGAAGATCTCCGGGATGTGATGGTTTCTCTGCTCGGGGAGGTGGCCTCCTCCTATGTGGAAGTACGCACCTACCAGACACGCCTGCAGGCGGCTTTGGACAATCTCGACGCCCAGCAGGAAACCTTTGACCTGATCAAATCACGATATACGGCCGGGCTGAGCGATGAACTCACGGTGCAGCAGGCCCGGTATGTTCTGGAAAATACCCGGTCCCAGATTCCCAGTCTGCGTTCCGGGCTGGATGCAGCCAAAAACAGCCTGGCTGTCCTCATGGGGGAAACACCGGGAGCCGTGCACACGGAGCTTGAAGCCTTTGCTCCCATTCCCGTTCCTCCGGTCAGGATTGCCGTGGGTATTCCCGCAGACAGTCTGCGACGCCGACCGGATATCAGAAAGGCCGAACGCACCCTGGCCGCCCAGAGTGCACGCATCGGCGTGGCCACGGCGGATCTCTATCCCAAGTTGACCCTGGCCGGTTCCATCGGCCTGGAATCCCTTTCCACGGGCAGCTTTTTTGAAACCGGGAACAGCAAGGCCTTCAGCCTGGGTCCCAGTATCACCTGGTCCATCTTTGATGCCGGTTCCATCCGCAGAAATATCGAGGTCCAGACGGCCGTGCAGGAACAATATCTTCTGCAATACCGTGCCGCCGTGCTCTCGGCCCTGCAGGAAGCTCAGGACGCCATGGAAAGCTACGCCCAGGAGCAGCTGCGCAGGCAGTCCCTTACGCTGGCCACCCAGGCCGCCAGACGCGCCGTGGTCCTGGCCAAAGACAAATACAAGGCAGGCCTGGTGGATTTCAGCGACGTTCTGGATGCCCAGCGCTCCCTGCTCGACTATCAGGACCAGCTGGCCCAGAGTGAAGGGCTGGTCACCACCAATCTCATCAGCCTCTACAAAGCCATGGGCGGGGGATGGGAATCTTACAGTCTCTCATCTACGGCCCCCCAAAAAACAACAGAGACCGTTTCTCAGCACTAAACGGGGCGACCCGCCGGTCGCCCTTGGGAAAATAACGATCTGCAGACGTCTCTCAGAGCATACAAAAACCCCGTTAGTTTTCAGCATCCATGAAAACTAACGGGGTTATGCGCATACAAGCATGAACAGGCTCAGTCACAAATCAGGAGTAGCAACCCTCGTGACCATCAGATGTCTCTCTACCACAAAGAATGCAGATTTTTGCTGGAGTTCATCGTGACACGGGAAGACTGGGTCCAATGCTCTGCGATCTTCCCCTGGGCGTCAAACCGAAACGTGTGTTGCACAAGGAGCCTCACAAGGGAACCATCACCCGGGTCCTTGAATTCCTTTCGGGTCTGAAAAGAGACCAGATTACCGTCAGCCATGAGGTTGTGGAAAACGATCTTTGTCCGGGGCCTGTTCTTGAATTTGGGATCTGTCTTCAGATAGTGAATCAGAACTTCCACCCCGTTACCGGCGACTCTCGGATCATGCTGGATGTATTCTCCAGCATAGGTTCTGGCCTTCTCGTAGTTGAGGTCTCCCAGGATCAGCTGGAAAAATTCTGTGGCGGCTTTTTTATTGGCCTCCAATCTCACCTGTGCAGCCCTGAGTTCCTCGCAACTCTCTGCAGCCCATGCCGCCTGTCCGATGCCTAACAAAAGGACGATACATAGTCTACCAAGGGTCTTTTTCATGCCTTTTATCCTCTCTTGAGTTTGATATCCCCACACGGGGAGAAAGCTTCTATCTATCTTCCAGGCTTTCATCTTTCTCCACAACGCAAAAAGGACTTCCAGTATGACGCTGAAAGTCCTTCTATATGTGTGGTGGAGCCCACGATCGGATTCGAACCGATGACCTCTTCCTTACCGAGGAAGTGCTCTACCGACTGAGCTACGTGGGCTCGCTGGAGCGGGAAACGAGATTTGAACTCGCGACTTCAACCTTGGCAAGGTTGCACTCTACCACTGAGTCATTCCCGCTCAAACAGAGGAGCATTCCTAGAAAAAGTTTTTACAAATTTCAAGATATTTTTTGCATATTCAAAAATAATATAACCTTACAAACTTTCAACACATCGCCCAACTGCATCGAGCCGGATCTCCAGAACCTTACCACACACAGATATACAGCGGCGCGCAGACCATTTAAAAATCCAGATATCTCTTCGCCTCAGGTTGTATGAACGAAACCAGAAAAAAATACATGGCCGCCAGTTCCCAGGAAAAGGGAATATAGCCCAGATACCCAAGAAGCGGCATCTCAAAAATATGCCAGAAGCCCACAAAGGGAACGTCATAAATCCATTTGGGGACGGAATAATAATTCCACATCTCCCAAAAAAATCCGCACACAAGGCATCCTGCCCCCAGACAAAGATAGGACTTCCAATGGCCGGAAACCGCGTCTTCAAGAAGCGAGCGTCCGCCCCGCCACACATTGACGGGATCAAGGACGCAGTAGGCGGCACCCCACACAAGAGGATACGCGTACCTGGGAAAAACAAGGATCAGGGCAAACATGATCCAGCCGGCAACAAAAACCCCGCGCAACAACGCATGGGAAGGTTTTTGTTGCACCTCTTTCCCTGCAGTCAGCCCTACCCATCTGAAGGTACCCATCAGTTCCGCCGTCCCGAACACCGCAGGCATAACAGTACAAAAACTCAATGTGGCAAAGAAGGCGTACCCGACATACGGCAATCCCCCTTCTCCCAGATAGATCCAGTTTTGGGTCCGAAGATTAATCAGCTCAAAAAACCACCAGCTCGGTGCAGAGAGGACAAAAAGCAGAACATACCGTTCTTTTCCCCGAGCAAGCAGAGAGGTGCCCTTTCTGTAGACAACCAGACCGTCCACAGCCAAGGAATACCCGACCCATAAAGGGAAAAACAGGATATGTGTCCGCAAGCCTTCCATTGTCCAGTTCAACACCCAGCACAGACCAACCATGCCCAAACCTATCCACCCATACCCCGGATAACGCATTATCGTCTCCCCGCAGAAGCACTCGCGCACCTGCGTTTCACGTTCGATCCATTATGACCGGGTGTTCGGCCAAAACAATACAGCAGAAGATACCATGCATGCCCATTGCCATATCCATAGTGTTTCCCCTACCCATTGCCATCACATATTTCAAAGAGTATTCAAATAAAAAAACACTCGGACATGCGACACATCCCGTAATCCTTCGGAGAAGGTCGTAATCCCTCGGAGAAGGTACCATGACAGAACCGA
>JAQVZR010000296.1 GCA_028708105.1 Desulfoplanes sp.
GGGGCATTCCCGCAGAGCTTACCGGGCGTAATGATATTGTCGCCCGGGGGAAAAAAATATCCGGCAACGCCCAATATGCCACCCGTACATCCATGCTGAGCCACGGGACCCTGCTTTTTGATTCCGAGATCGAAATTCTGGTCCACGCCCTGAATGTCAAAGATGATAAAATCAGGTCCAAGGCCCTTAAATCCGTACGCAGTCGGGTGACCAACATTCTGAAATGCCTGGAACGCCCTATGGATATGGACGGGTTCAGAAGGTATCTGCTGGAGAATATATTTGCGTCTCAGGGCGGTATCCGGGAATACGAACTCAGCCCGGAGCAATGGGAAGGGGTACACGCCTTATCCCGGGAAAAATACTGTAATTGGGACTGGAATTATGGCAAATCCCCTACGTTCAATGTGCAGAGGCTGGAGCGTTTCGCGATAGGACAGATTGATACCCGTATTGATGTGGACCGGGGCATGATGCGATCTGTGAGAATATATGGAGATTTTCTGGGATACGGGGATGTGAAGGAGTTGGAAGAACGACTGATCGGGCGTGAATATCGCAAAGAGGATGTGCAACAAGCCCTGGAAGGGGTTGATCTAAGCCGTTATTTCGGGCCCATGAAAATGGCCCGTTTTATAGCCTATTTGATTGGAAGTTGAGAAATTTAATGTTGTCTTCACAATAAAAGTCAGGCCGGCAACGTAGCATTCCATACGTAACGGTCTGACTTTTTTGTTTCTCACTTGTTACGCGTTACGCATGGACAGGCACACTCTTTGTCAGGATTCAACAGCCTCATGGACACGGAGTTCGTATTCATTGTTGCCCCCCTGAGCGCAGCATCGGCAATGGGGTGATCTTGTTGTCCGTAAGAGGTATGCCGTTCTTTGGAACAAGGGGGTTTCCAGGCATGGACAGTGAAGGGGGGAGTACGTATTAGGGCGGAACTGTAGGTATGTGCATGACTATCCAGAAAACATTTGAACGAGGTCAATCGATATATGAGTGATGAACCGAACAAGATTATTTATTCCATGGTCCGGATCACCAAGCACCATGATAACCGCCCGATTATCGAAAACATTTCTCTGTCTTTTTTTTACGGGGCAAAAATCGGTGTGCTCGGCCTGAACGGATCGGGGAAGAGTACACTTCTGCGTATTATGGCCGGTGTGGATAAAGATTTTGGCGGCGAAATTGTCGCTGCCCCCGGATACAGTGTCGGGTATCTGGAACAGGAACCCCACCTTGATCCAGAAAAAACCGTTTTGCAGATCGTGCAGGAGGGCGTTGGCGAAACCGTGGCCCTCCTTGATGAATTCAACGAGATCAATGCAAAATTTGCCGAACCCATGTCCGATGACGAGATGAATACGCTTATCGAACGTCAGGGCGAGGTGCAGGAAAAGCTCGACGCCTGTGATGCCTGGGATCTGGATTCCCGTCTTGAAATGGCCATGGCTGCCCTGCGTTGTCCCGATGCAAATGCCTTGATAGGGGTGCTTTCGGGAGGGGAAAAACGTCGGGTGGCCCTGTGCCGTCTGCTGCTCCGTAAGCCGGACATCCTGCTTCTGGACGAGCCCACTAACCATTTGGATGCTGAGTCTGTAGCCTGGCTGGAACATCATCTGCATCAGTATGCGGGAACGGTTATCGCCGTGACCCATGACCGCTATTTTCTGGATAATGTGGCCGGATGGATTCTGGAACTGGACCGTGGCCAGGGTATCCCCTGGAAGGGCAATTATTCTTCATGGCTGGAACAGAAGCAGGCCCGTCTGGCCTTGGAAGAAAAACAGGAGGGAGCCCGTCAGCGGACCCTCAAAAACGAGCTGGAATGGATACGCATGTCTCCCCAGGGTCGTCATGCCAAGTCCAAGGCCCGTATCAGCGCGTACGAATCACTGGTCAACCAGGGCCCGCGTGAACAGAACCGGGATATGAGCCTGTTTATCCCCCCCGGACCCCGTCTGGGAGCTATGGTTATCGAGGCTGAACATGTCCGCAAGGGGTACGGAGATACCCTGCTTATAGAGGATCTGAGTTTTCTTTTGCCTCCGGGTGGGATCATCGGGGTTATCGGACCCAACGGGGCCGGAAAATCAACCCTGTTTAAGATGATCACCGGCGTGGAACAGCCCGATGGGGGGGCTATCCGTCTGGGTGAATCCGTCTGTCTGGCCCATGTGGACCAGGAACGTGAAGGCCTTGATCCTGAAAAAACCGTCTGGGAAACCATTTCCGGCGGGTCGGATATTTTGCGCCTGGGCGGTCGGGAGATCAATACCCGGGCCTATGCGGGCAAGTTTAATTTCACGGGTTCGGCCCAGCAGAAAAAGGTAGGGATGCTTTCGGGAGGAGAACGCAACCGTCTGCATCTGGCGTTGATGCTCACCCGTGAAGCCAATGTTCTGCTTCTGGATGAACCGACCAATGACCTGGACGTGAACACCATCCGGACCCTGGAAGAGGGTATCGAGAATTTTCCCGGATGCGCCGTGGTAGTTTCCCATGACCGCTGGTTCCTGGATCGTGTGGCCACCCATATCCTGGCATTCGAAGGTGACAGTCAGGTGGTCTGGTTTGAAGGCAACTATTCCGAATACGAAAAGGACAAACATCGCCGTCTGGGCAAGGACGCGGATATTCCCAAACGTCTCCGGTACCGGCATCTGACCAGGTAATACTGGCGCACATCTTCTTGTCGGATTCTCTAACAAAAACAAAAAAGCCGAACCTGGAGGTTCGGCTTTTTTGTTTTTACACTGTTGGATTGTTTGCGAGAGGGCGGGGTAACCAACGCCCATGTGAAATATGACGTTTTGGAATTGAAGGGCCATCCCCGGCATCTTTTCTCTTTACCTGCAGCCCATGGATGTTGTTCGTAACTTCTGGGAATTCAAACAAGGTTTAGATGAACCTGGCAATTTCTTCCACTGCTTTTCGTGGTGTTGCCGGGGGCTGCTCATCTCCGTAGCCATAGACGATTAATGCGGCTACGGTTTCTTCTTGGGGCAGCTTGGCGATCTGTGAAATGGAATCATCATCAATGACGCCGAAAATGCACGTCCCCACACCCTTGGCATGGGCAGCCAGGCAGAAGGTCTGGCAGGCGAGACCGGCATCAAAGACTTCCCAGACATTGGACTTGGATGTGGCGTATTCATCTTTCGTGGGATCGAGCTTGCCGCTTTTGCCTTTGACAAAGCTCAGCACGGCAACGCCCTGGGCATTTTTTAACGTGTTGACGTTATAAACAAATCCCTTGACGCCGTCCGTTGCGAGTTTGGCAATGGTGGCGTCATCATCAATGAGCGTATAGCGTGCGATCTGGAAATTGGCCCAGGAAGGTGCCCATCTGGCAATGTCGATGATTTCCTTCATGGTCTCTCTGTCTACTTTTTTATTCTTGTACTTGCGAACACTTCTACGTTCTTTGATCATGGCAATAGCGTCC
>JAQVZR010000297.1 GCA_028708105.1 Desulfoplanes sp.
AGCTGCAGCCCGGGCCCTGCGCAGGTCTTTATGCGGCAGATCGAGAATACGTTGGTCATTGGTGTATGAATGGATGGTGGTCATCACCGCTTTGAGAATCCCGAACTGCTCATGAATGACCTTGGCCACAGGAGCCAACGCATTGGTTGTACACGATGCATTGGAGATTATATGGTGCTTCTTTGGATCATACATCTCCTCATTAACGCCCATGACCAGAGTCAGATCTTCGCCCTTGGCCGGTGCACTGATAATCACTTTTTTGGCACCGGCTTCGAGATGTGCCCGGGCCTTCTCCCCGGTCCTGAATATTCCGGTGGACTCAATAACGATATCCACGCCCAGTTCTTTCCAGGGTAATTCCCCCGGATCACGCAATGCCAGATTAGCAATCCGCCACTGCCCGTCGATGACTATGGTATCCCCATCAACGCTCACGTCTCCGGGAAAACGGCCATAGTTGGTATCATGCCGCAAAAGATGGGCATTTGTCCGAATATCAAAAAGATCGTTGACCGCTACGACCTCCATCTCTCCCTTATAGCGCTCCCAGATAGTCTTGACCACCTGTCTGCCGATACGCCCAAAACCGTTAATTCCTATTCTTATAGTACTCATGATGACTGGCTCCCTGGTCTGCATCCCGGATCACCGGCTGCCCCAAAAAAATCAAAAGATGCTGTATGAAAAAATATATCCGTCCCGCAGGCCCGGATTAGTCCTCGAAAACCTGATACTGATACGCTTTGACCAATTCAACATGTTTACGCAACTGATGGTGCATGCGCGCATTCTGGATGGCCAAAGCACTCAAGTTGACGATGGCCATGGCAAAATCCTGCTCTTCCTGCGTAAAAGTCCGTTTATGTGCATCGTAAACACGCAGAACCCCGATAACCTTGTCGCCTTCTATGGTCAGCGGCATGATCAGGATCGAACCCAGGCCTTCTTCGCGAGCCTTACCCGGATACTGGAACCTTGGATCGCTCCCTGGGTCTTCAATGGTCACAACATTACCGGCCAGAACCTCCTGATCCACTCCGCTGCTTTTGACCACAACGGGCCCTTTGCGCACATAGTTCTGACTCAATCCAAAAGAGGCTTTGGGTAAAAGGACATCTCCCTTTTTACCAAGGAGTCGGATAGTGCACCCTTTGGCCTCCATGGCCTGGGTTGTTTCTTCAGCAATATGCTGCAGGACAATACTGGGGTCCAAACTGGAATTGATCACCCGGGCCATTTTGTAAAACGTCTGGAAATACGTCTTGTCTTTTTCGCTCATTGCAATCGCTCCATTGTTTATCAGAAAAAATATATCTTTAATTGATAGCATGCAAGGCGGCATGACGCAATGGCCGTACCAAACCCGGAACATAAACCGCACGAGTTACAGCCTGCTTCAACAGCAAAGGGGTGTCCTTTTTGTTGCCACTGTGTCTACCTATCATACTATTTTCATATACAGGTCAAAGGTTCAGCTGTCTGGACATGGGTTCATGGTATTCCCTACAGGTACCTGTCGGATGGCAGCAGACGTCCCTTCTCTATTTGACACAACTGGATCAAAAAGCCAAAAACGGAGGCCCAAAACAGCACCATACCTCACCACCAGAAGTAAGGAATCCCCAACATGCCGACCATATCCCGCAAAACACTGCTTTCCCGATATAAGCAATTACCCAAAGTCCATAAAACGGTATTACAGCTTTGCTCTATCATTTATTGCAGCGCGCCCCAATCAACCATCCACGCCTGCCTGAGCAAGGTCAAAGAGCTTCTGCCCTACAAAAAAATCTGGGATTCCCAACAGACCGCGACCTACCTTAATACCCTCAAGTCAAAAGAATTACTGGATACCGACAACAAGCCCCAGGAACTGATCGCCGAGTACCTGGCTCGTGAAGCGGTGTATCAGGATCATTTTATTCCCATGAGCAAGGCGGTGCAGAAACTTATCCCGGAGGCCCCGCGAACATGGTGGAATACTGATGGCCGGGGAAATATCCGGGATCTACGGATCGCCGTGTACAGCAAAAATCAGGCGATGTACAAAAAAAAAATGCGCTCCCTGACGACCCTTGATCCGGATAACAACAAACGCAATTTTCTCCTGCATCCCATTCTTTTTTCCGACTTTGATCCGCGCTGGTATCTGGAACAACCGCAATGGTTTATTGAGGAAAGTTGTGAGATGGTGCTCACACATTGTTTGTTTTTCGGCATCGCTTCCAGTGAACTGATCGACTACTGCGAAAAACTGATTGCAGATCCCCGGGAGACGGGCCCGGAAGAAATCCGACAAATTTCCATCTCGGTCATGCTCATGGCCCTTGCCGGAGATCCAAAACGGGCCATGGATCTGCTTGTAAAAAAAGGCAGCCTGACCGGGATAGAAGGATTACTGCCTTTGTGCCTGGCTCTGCAAGGCCAAACATCTCAAGCACTGACAATGTTTGAAAAAGAACTTGGGGACATGCGCAAACGACTCAAGCGCAGGACCACAACCTTTATGGGCATCCAGGGTGTTGTATTTCTGCTTGTATATCTTGTTGAAGGGACACAGGAATCCCTGCAAAAGGGCGCCCTGCTGGCCAAACAGAATACTGCCAAACCCAATGCAGCTTCGTTGAGCGGGAGCATCGCTCCTGCGTTCCAGGCCATGTTCGCTTCCAAAATGGGTATGGAACAAGGGGCTAAAAATTATCTCGGCATCATGCGTCTGCAAAGGGCATCTTCTCCCCTGACAGAATTCTTCCTTTTGCTGGCCAGCTATATAGTTATGACCCGATTGGATACATCTGAGCTGACCACCCTTAAAAATCACCAACAACATTTCCGTGCCAACGGGGCCCTGTGGCTGGCCCTGGAAAGCGGGGTTTTGTTGCAGCGTGCAGGACAAGGTACCCCTTCTCTGAACGCATTTATCAAAAAGACCGAATCCGACGGCCCGATGGCATCTCTGCTGCAAAAAATCCGGATCGAAGAAAAATGGGAGCGTTCCTTAAATGCTCTTATCAGAGCAGGAACATCGGAGACCTCCTGTACCGATCCGTCAAATCTGAGTGATTCCCGCCTAATCTGGTGTGTATCCGGTTCAGGAAACCAGCTGAACCTGTCGGCCAGGGAACAAAAAAGGGTCCGCAGCGGTGGATGGAGCAAGGGAAGAGAGATCTCCCTGAAACGCCTGATGGACCTGGATTTTCCGGATTTATGCTCTGAGGACGAAGCCATCTGTCATACCATTGAACGGAGTTATTATCCCAATTATAGGAACAGTGGAGCCTACGCCTTCAATTGGACAGCCACCCTGCCGGTCCTCATAGGTGGCCCGCGCATCGTGCAGGCAGAAAACACGAGCATACCTGTGGAGTTCATCGCAGCGGAACCGGAAGTTGAGGTCCGGAATAACACAGGCATGCTGAGTATCAAGCTGTCCGTGCTTCCCGAAGGGGA
>JAQVZR010000298.1 GCA_028708105.1 Desulfoplanes sp.
TGTGCGTGATGCTGAATGTTCCCAGCAGATTGCCCTGCAGACCGGAAATCGTGGCCGTTTTTTGGAGGGAATTCACGGACCGTTCCAACATACGGAGACCGGCCTGTGTCGTCAGTACCAAAATCAGGCTCAGGCAGATGAGGCAGAGCAGAGCTGCCAGGGCTGTACCTGTAAGGAGAATGGGGCGAAGCACTCTGTGTCCGGAGAATATTTTCATGGGTATTGGCATGCTCGTATGTGCGCCCTGATTAAAATGCCTGGCCTATGCTGATATAAATCTGGAAGGCACTATCAACGTCTTCACGTTGTTCCAGGGGAAAGGCCACATCTAGGCGGAGGGGGCCGATGGGGGTGAAATACCGCAGGCCAACTCCTGCACCCCAGAAAAGATCGGTCATGCTCTGGGGGATGGTGTCTTCAAAGGCCCGGCCGCCGTCTATAAAGAGAACGGCTCCCAGGGATTGTGTGAGCTTGCTCCGAAGTTCTGCACTGCATTCGATTGCTGACAATCCCCCGATGGGTGTGTCGTCATCATCCAGTTCTCCTGCATTCTGGTAGGCGTAGCCCCGAACCGATCCGCCGCCACCGGCATAGAACCGTTCATCAGCCGGGATATCCTGCAAACCGGTTCCGCCAATAGTCCCGAAGACTCCCCGCAGGGCCAGCACCAGCTTTTTGGAAGATACAAGGGGGAGATAGGTGCTCCCCTGGATTCGGGATTTTACGAAGGTGATATTTTGTCCCAGGGTGTCCTGGTAGGGTGCGACCTCTCCCTTGAGTGTCCATCCCGAGTCGAAATCGAGAAGGGGAGCGGCTTTGATGATACCTGCAAAGACCGGAAAGGAGAGCAAGCCATAGGTTTCTTCATCCTCATCGCTGCCTTCAACCCGGTTGAGTCGGTACCGTACTCCTCCACCAGTCCGTAACCAGGGGGTCATGTTCCGCTCAAATAGTGCGCCTGAGGTGATTGATCTGCTGGTGTAGGCATCCGTGTCTTCCTGAGCAATGCTTCCTTCGGTAGAGAGTTGCCACGGTCCGAAAAAGGCTGGAAATGTCAATCGGACATTAGCTTGCTGAAGCATTGCATTGATCTGGGCCTGGGTGCGCAGCAGTTCACCCTGGTGCAGGGCATTTCGGTTTTCCCAGGAAAAAGATGCCCCGGGGCCGGTGTCTGTGGCATATTCAAGTCCGGCCTTGACTGTCCGGGGTACCCGTTCCCTGACTTCGATACTCATGGGAAGAACTCCGTCGACGTCCGGTGCCGAAGCGTGTTCGACACGGACCATACCGAACAATCCGCTGTGGAGCAGCGCCGTGCTGGTGGTGTTTTCCGCTGTGGCATTGAAAGTTTTCCCCTCTTTCCAGGAGATGGTCCTTTGCACAAATCCGGATTCCACGTTTTCAAGACCTGTGATGGCCGTGGCACCAAAGACACAAAGAGGACCAGGATCAATGTCCCAGCTGATGTCCACTTTTCCCCTGGCATGATCGGCCACAACATCCCGGGATGTAATACGGGCAAAGGGGTAGCCCTGACTGCCGAGCCGGGAGAGCATGCTTTTTTCACCAGCGCGTATGCTTGCCGCCGTGGCGGGCATGCCGGATGTAAGATGGATGGCCTTTGGGGTCGGGAGCACCTCGGAGGGTTGACCTGTGAGGGTGACGTTTCCCATGCGAAAAACAGGGCCGGGAACAATGTGGATGGTTACCTTGGCCGGAGATGTCTGGGTGTCAATGGTGCTCGAAATCCGGGTTTTGAAATACCCCAGGGCCTGAAGAACAGAGCGAATGGCCGGGATATCAGCAGCTACCCGTCTGCGGAGCAGAGCTGCGGTACGTGGGGGCGAATCCTTGCGGGCAAAAGTGTCAGCTGCCATGCGGATGGCCTCTTTGGCCTCATCCGGAGCGCCTTCCAATGTTGCAGTGTAGGGAGTTGTCCGGTTTTGAGCGTTGCCGATTCCCGCACCAACCAGGAGACACGTCATGGTCAGCATGAAGCCGGAGATGATGATTTTGAAAATGTGCATGGTGTCGGGTATCCGGCGTCTAGCCGTCGAGACAAGGCATGCCTGGTCTTGGCAACAGATTTCACCGTCCGTGCAGCATATTTCGGTCTCCCGCAATGATTGTGTTTTCTCCCGTCTCCTGCCTTCATTCTTCCGCCTCCGTTCTCCCGTCTCCCGTCTCCGGTTTCCCGCTTTTCCTATATCTTTCATCCCGCCTTTCCCCTGTACATCCCATAATACGCCACGGGTACCACAATCAATGAAAACGCCGTGGACGCAAACAGGCCGAAGATGAGCGCCCAGGCCAGGCCGGAAAATATGGGGTCCAGGGTGATGGGCCATGCGCCCAGGGCTGTGGTCATGGCCGTAAGAACGATGGGGCGCAACCGGATGGCTCCGCTTGCAAGGATGGCTTCTTTAAGTTCCATGCCCTGATTCACGGCGTCCTGAATGAATTCGATGAGTACTAGGGAATTTCTGATGACGATACCGCCCAGAGCGATCATGCCGATCATGGATGTGGCCGTAAAAAAGACGGGATTGGCGAAACCTCCCACAGGATGGTTCTGGATGAGATTTAATAGCCAGAAGCCGGGCATGATTCCCAGCAAGGTCAGGGGAATGGCCGCCATGATCAAGAGAGGCAGGAGCATGGACCCCGTTTGCAGAATGAGCAGCACGTAGATGCCGCACAGGGCCACGGCAAAGGCCAGCCCCATATCTCTGAATACATCCAGGGTAATCTTCCATTCTCCTTCACCCCGCCAGTCTACTGAAATTCCCGATTCCAGGGGGTTTTCCCGCAAAATTTTTTGCATATCCAACACAGCTTCAGCCGGAGCCTGTCCCGCCATTTCCGCGGTGACATAGACCACGCGTTTAAGATTCTTGTGCATGATGGTCTGATCTTCCGGAATGCGGACAAAGGTTCCCAGCTCGGCCAGGGGAATCATGGTATCCGATGTTGTTTTAACCGGAATCTGGCCAAGACTCATGATATCAGATCGCTGTGCCCTGGGCACGGTGAGGCGGATGCGCAGGGGCTGACGTTCGTGTTCCAGGTGGACCAAGGCGGGGGAAAGTCCTTTGATGGCTGCGGTCAAGGTCTGGACCACCTCCTGGGTTGCCACGCCGTGGAGGGCGGCTTTTTCCTTGTCCAGGATAAAATCCAGTTTGTCCCGTCTGGTTTCCGAAGTGTCGTCCACATCCACCACGGCGGGTTCATGTTCCATAATGTGGCGTACTTGCTCAGCCCCGGCAATGAGTTGATCGTAGGTCATCTCTGGCGTCCCGTAAATTTCGGCTGTAATGGTGGAAAATACCGGAGGTCCCGGGGGGGATTCCACCAGTTTTATACGGGCATTGTTTTTTACGGCAATGGCGGTGAGATCCTTTCTGATCCGCAGCCCGATGGTGTGGCTTTGCTGAACACGTCTGTCCTTG
>JAQVZR010000299.1 GCA_028708105.1 Desulfoplanes sp.
AGCACTGCTTTTGATGATTCCCAGAGGATTTCTGATTTCATGGGCAATGGAGGCCACCATCCGTCCCATGGAAGCCAGTTTTTCGTTCTGATGCAATTCGTGCTCAAGACGCTCCTTGTCACGCATGCGTTCCGCAAAAATCCGGTCAGCCCGGATGATAAGTATCCACAACAAAAAAAAGAGGACGAGGAACGAAAGGAAGGTCGTCACAATAATCAGCCGCTGGAAATGGATAACCTCCAAATAATCGGTGGTAATGTCCTGGGTGAACACCAGTACTCCCATGAGGGGGCCGGCGTCGTTTAACCGTCCAAGCCTGCGCTCTGCCCGCAGGGGATAGGTGGTGCGCAGGACAAAAGAACGGGGTGCAGGGTGTAGGGTCAACAGGGCCTCCCAATTGGCAAGGCGACTCAACAGATCAAAGCTGAACGTCCTTTTTTCAATGGCGTCCTGTACCCGCTGTCCGCCCATCTCCTTCTTTTCCACCACTCCAGGCTGCATACTGTAGGCAATTTTTTCCTCTGTGTCATAAATACGGACATCAAGGACATGAAAACTATGGATGGTCGAGGTGATCACTTGGGCAAGACGTTCATACTGGGCCTTTTGCTTCAGCTGTACCCTCCCAAAGCCCAAAACTGTGGGCAATGTAAAACGCTGATAAATCTGATGATTGAGATTTTCAGCCAAAAGCCGGGCAAAATCCTTTTTCTTCTGCAACACCATATCACGGGCATAATTGGCGAGAAAGACAGACAAAAAAAGACTGAACCCCAAAATAAGAATCAGGGAACCCCAGGAAAGAAACTTGACGATCTGGAAAGGATGCGCCGGATCAGGCCGCAAGGGATTGAACAAGGAAGCTCCTTTTCGTTATGAAGTACGGGAGAGATGACGATCTACGTGGAAGAATGGATGAAGACGGAGTGCGCCCAGGGTACATACAGGGTACAGGATACAGAACACGGTGCGCAGTGAACAGTGCACAGTAAAAAACACTTGATAGTGGATATATAAGCTTTGCACCTACAAAAGAAACCTATTTTCAATCATAAAGATATGCCGAAGATGCATGTATTTCTACACACAGCGTACTGCTTACGACGTACTACGGACTATCAACCGCAAAACGCGTGAGCTACAAACACATTCTCGGTTATTATTTTTGCAGCGATTTCCAATAATTAATAAGACCATTGGTGGAACTGTCGTGGGAGGTAATATTATTGCGGCCACCCAATTGCGGCAAAATTTTTCCGGCCAGCTGCTTACCTAATTCTACTCCCATCTGATCAAAAGAATTGATGTCCCATATCCATCCCTGCACAAAAATTTTGTGCTCATACAGGGCAATAAGGGCACCCAGGGTGCGGGGATCAAGACGTTTGAAAAGGATTGAATTGGTGGGCCTGTTGCCCTCAAAAACCTTATGAGGTGCCAACCGGGCAATGTCCGCGGGCCCGGCTCCGGCAGTGACAAGTTCCCTCTCTGCCTCTTTCAGGGTCCGTCCCTTCATCAGGGCCTCGGTCTGGGCAAAAAAATTAGCCAGCAATTTGGGATGGTGGTCACTCAGCGGGTTAAGGGACACGGCCGGGGCAAGAAAATCACAAGGGACCAAAGGCGTACCCTGATGCAGGAGCTGGTAAAAGGCATGCTGCCCGTTAGTCCCTGGTTCTCCCCAGATAACAGGACCCGTGGGATACCCGACCCTTTCGCCCAGGCGGGTCACGGATTTCCCGTTACTTTCCATATCGCCCTGCTGAAAATAAGCCGGGAAAAAAGAGAGATACTGGTCATAAGGCAGGATGGCGTGCGACTGCGCACCAAAAAAATCGGTATACCAGATGCCGAGCAAGGCCATGATCACCGGGATATTGTCCGCAAGAGGGGCCGTCCGGAAATGCTCATCAACGGTGAACGCTCCCCCCAGCAGCTCCTCAAAACCATCCATACCGATACTCAAAGCAATGGACAGGCCAATGGCCGACCACAGGGAATATCTGCCCCCGACCCAGTCCCAAAAAACAAACATATTTTCCGGATCAATGCCAAAAGCACGTACAGCCTCTTCGTTAGTGGACATGGCCACAAAATGGCTGGCCACAGCGCGTTCATCCCGTGCTCCGGCCAGCAGCCAGTCCCGGGCTGACCAGGCGTTGGTCAATGTTTCCTGGGTGGTGAACGTCTTGGAAGCCACCAGAAACAAGGTTGCCTCCGGATCAAGATCCTTGAGGGTTTCAACGATATGCGTTGCGTCAACATTGGAAACAAAATGAAAATGCAGTTGCGGATGGCCATAATGGGTCAAGGCCCGAGTGACCATCTTGGGGCCGAGATCCGAGCCCCCGATCCCGATATTGACCACGTCGGTGATCCGTTTTCCCGTATACCCTTTCCACTTGCCCCCCCGCACCCGGTCGGTAAAAACCCGCATTTTTGCAAGAACAGCACGTACCTTAGGCATAACATCCTGACCATCAACCAGCACAGGACGATCCGAACGATTGCGCAGCGCAGTATGCAGCACAGCGCGGCCTTCGGTGACATTGATTTTTTCTCCGGAAAACATGGCCGCAATACCCGCATCAAGCCTACGCTCACGGGCCAGGTCCAAAAGAAGGCCGAGCGTCGTATCCGTGATCCTGTTCTTAGAAAAATCGAACAAAATATCATTGATCCTGCGGGAAAAAGTGGCAAAACGATCTGGATCAGCGGCAAAAAGATCACGCATATGCATGTTCTTCATGCTCCGGGCATGCTCTTCAAGTGCCTTCCATACGGATGAATCAGTAACCAAGGTCATAATCCCTCCTGGAGGATACGGGTATGTATTGTATGATAAAAACAGCAAAGGGGTGGTAGATGGTAGAAAAAAGATACGAAAGTCCTTACGGCCCACGGCGTACAGCACTCCACACTATACACCACTGCTCCATTGCCTACTTTTTTTTACTTTTCAATCCCATCAAGGCCTCTTCAATTTTTTCCAAGGCCCGGGCGATGGTCTGTTCATCCAGAGCATAGGAAATCCGGATACAGCGATCATCGCCAAAGGCAGCTCCCGGCACCAGGGCCACCCCTGCTGTTTCAAGGATATACGCACACAGAGCCGTGGAATCTGGAACCTCGGGCGTATAATAGGCGTCCACCTTGGGAAAAAGATAAAAGGCCCCCGCCGGTTCCGGGCATACCACCTCAGGCCAGGAACGTACCAGATTCAAGGCCAGCGTTCTCCGTTGGGCAAAGGCTGTACGCATCGTATCCACAGGCTCCCAGGACCCCGTAAGAGCAGCCAGTGCGGCTTTCTGTGCGATGGAACAGATATTGGAGGTGGATTGCCCCTGGATCTTGGACATGGCCTTGATCAGATCGGCATGGGCCAGAGTATAGCCCACCCGCCAGCCGGTCATGGCAAAACTCTTGGCCAGACCATTGACCACAGCAAAAC
>JAQVZR010000300.1 GCA_028708105.1 Desulfoplanes sp.
GGCCAATTCAGCCCAATGCTCTCCGGTAAACAAAAATGGTTCCAGATTCTTAATAATTTTGCATATAAACACCGTACTGTACGACGTATTCTCCCACTCAAGCATCCATAGCAACAGGGGATAAAGGATCGTGTCCTCAGGGAGAGAATCCAGAAACGGCCGGGCATCTTCGGCAGAAGCTGGCAAGGTGTCCCGTTCGTTGCGTACTTCCATCGCCAGCAATCCTGACAGATAGAATGAAGGGCCCACGCCTTGCCGAAGATCTTCCACAAAAGAATCGGACATATCACTCCAATCTTCCTTGAACATTCTTCCTTCATAAAAATCGGGATAGATACATTTTTTTACAAGCATCTCAACATAGGTTTGCATCACCAAGGTATAATCGGCTGGCAATAATATTTTCCGCCAGGCGGCAAAGAGCCGTTTATGATCAAAATCCGGTGTTATGAGATTAGCCAAACTGAGCATCTCATCTTTGGCAACGGGCAGGGGAGAACCCTTGAATGTCTGTTTGACAAAGGGATGCTCCATACCGTTCACGAATGTGCGTACAATTTTGCCTACCAGAACAGCATGCACGGAAGCCGGGAGCTTCAACGGAAAAAAAGCGGGCAGAACATCCTCTATCCACGTCGCATTACCCGGGAATTCAAAGCTTAAAATATCATTGATCTGAAAGGCAGCCACTCCGCTCGTCAGGTCAACGCCGCCAGCATACGTTTCAAGCATCTTCAACACATCAATATACGTCAAACAGGCTTTAGCCTGTAGATCGGTCATACTTGCCGGTTTATTTTCCAGGGTCCGAAAGGTAGAAATATCTCTATTACTGGCAAACATCTCGCGTAACGTATCCAGTTCAAACAAATCCAACAGCAACGTCTCGCGCCATGGCAGGCCGTCATCGGACTTCAGAGCATGGAAAACGGGGCCGGGATAAAATTGCTCTTTTTCATTATCCGGATCGTTGGGAGGTGCGACGGCCCTGAAAATACGGAGTTGCTCCCGGAGATGCTCCTGCATGGGAAAATCTTCGGCATAATGGAAGAGCAGCATTGTACGTACACTTTTCCCCCATGCAGCGCCCCATTTGTTGCAACCAACGGCGAGAAACACGGCCAGAATCTGCTTGACCAAAAGAGTGCCTGAAAAATGGAATCCGTTGCTGCGTAACTCAGTCATAACATTTTGTGGAACGGCAAGGGACGAATACTTGCGGTACGAACTGCGGATCATCTCAATCAGGATCACCAGGTCTTCATACACGGGATCAGATTGCACACCTTCTTCATCCATAAAATTTTGCAAAAGCTTCTTCCACTGGGTAAAGGGCGTCTGGGACGCCGGGCATAGACCCTGCGCAAGAATTTTCTGCTGGTAGTGATGGCTGAACTTCGCCGCCATGGAATACGATTTTTCGCCCTTGCAGCTTCTCTTGGAAGGGTTGGACAGATAGTTATCCAGGATATCATTGCCCCCTTCCATAATCTGCATCATCGTATCTCGTAACAGCCCAAAAGGCGCGCAGATCTCCGGCGGCAATTTTTCCAGCTCTTCACGTACATTTTCGCCGTCACACGCATGCGCGTACGCATGGCAGAGCTCAATAATGATCTTGTTTTCTTCAGATATCTCCGGAATACCATCAAGGGTGTTCAACGTCAGGAGAAAAAGGCTCCTGTCCTTTTCCAAAAAAACTACGGAAGCCAGTGCATTGAACACAACCTTGTCCCAGACGGTCCCTGCAAAACCTTTTTGCAGCTTGGCATGATGCCGGGCATAGAAGGTAACAAACTCCCCCCACTTTTCCCGTTTCCAATATCCGCGGAGCTGGGCGTCAAGACGCCCCCCTGAACGGGATTTTTGGACCTTGCTTTTCTTGTTTTTTGTTTTTTTGGCCATAAATTTTCCTACTGTAGTCAAAAAAGGCAGGGACACTCCCCTCTGACCGCGGATTGTTCTACAGACACAGTGAAATCTTCGGAATTATTCTTCCGCCAGATCATCCATATACTCGACCAAGGCATCTTCTGTTTCATCCACCAGGTCATCATCCTCCGTCATCAGGGCGTCAGCATATTCCTGCAGAAGATTTTCCAGGGTTTCATGCTGCTCGTCGGATAGAGACTCCAGTACTTTTTTAGCCTTCTGTACAATATAATTGGTCACCTGCTGCATTTCTGCGAAAGGTTCAATATCCAGCACCTCGCCGTCTTCATCGTCAGGCCCAAGAATCTCTTCCTGATCCCTGAAATCAAGCTCCAAAGCACTTTGGCCTTGCTTGTGGGCGCTGAAATCAACTTCGCGAACCCGTCCATACCCCTGCTGCTCGATGCGAACATGGATAATGCCATCCAAGTCATAGCTGTACTCAATAATGATGGGGCAGTTTGCCTCCGCAGGAGCAAGGGCCAGATCCAATTCGCCGATCATGGTATTTTCTTCAGGGATAGAAGATTCACCCTGATACACATGGCTCACAATCTGTTTCTGATTTTTAGCGACGGTATAAAATCGTTTGGCACGTACCACGGGGATCTGTGTATTCCTGGGGATGATGGGCACTACGGTCTTATTGTGCTCCATACCCATCATCAGAGCCTCTGTACCCAGAGAATGGGCCGTGATATCTATAAGCACCTGTCTGCATTGTTCGCCGCTGATGATGCCTCCCTGTACTGCGGCCCCCTTGGCTACACACAAATCCGGATCAACGACGGGAAGTCTGGAAGCACCGAACAAACCTTCCACCTGGGAAATGACCGCAGGGATACGCGTCGAGCCCCCCACAAGAATGCATTGGTCAATATCATCCGCTGTCATCCCGGCTTCGCGCATGGCCGTCTCAATTTCCTCGGCTGTCTGCTCGAGATACGGAGCGATCCAGGTTTCAAAGTCTTCTCTGGAGACATTCAGCTTCAAGGCGACGGGATCACCCTGGGGAACCGGCAGCAGATCTTCTTCAATGCTCACATCCATCTTTTCCGACAGCACAATTTTGGCCTTTTCCGCAGCCATTTTGAGCCGGACGAGAGCGGGTCTGAAGGTGCCGAGTTCCTGTCCGGTTTCCTCGCGAATTTTTTCCAGACATTTGTCCACGATAACCCGATCGAAATCATCGCCTCCGAGGGCCGTATTGCCCGTACTGGCCAGAACTTCAGTGAGCTCGCCCATACGCAGAACCGATACGTCAAAGGTTCCGCCCCCCAGATCGTAGACCAAAACATTTTTATCGTCGCGGGTGCCCTCGGGCATGGTCAGATCATAAAACAAAGCGGCGGCCGTAGGTTCGTTGACAATCCGTTCCACCTTGAATCCGGCCATTTCCCCGGCCTTGCGGGTCAGGCGACGCTGAAGATCCGAAAAATATGCGGGAACGGTGATCACCACACGTTCTATCTCCTCCCCCACAACCTTACCAGCTTCATGTTTAAGATACCGGA
>JAQVZR010000301.1 GCA_028708105.1 Desulfoplanes sp.
GATTGGAACCGTAGGTGGCAATGTGATTCTGGGCCTGTGTCTGTGAATCCACGATTTTGACCGCCAATTCAAGACAATGAAACTCCTTGCCAAAATCATCATCCTTTGCTGCTACAGCCCTATCCCCTAAAAGAGGGAGCGAACGCGGACAGGCCCGAAAGATCACCCCGTCACCTCCCAGTTTTTCCGCCACACGGGGCAAAAAATCTGCGGCGACATCTTTATGCACCAATAAACACTCCAATGCATTACACACTCCTGGACGCTGGACCTTGGCATTGTGCACGATGGCAAGTCCCTTATCCAGGTCTGCATAGGCATCAACATAAATATGGCAGACCCCTTTATAATGTTTCAGCACGGGCATTGTCGCATCCTTGACCACTGCCCGGATGAGCCCTTCGCCCCCGCGCGGGATGACCACATCAATATATTCATCCAAAGCGAGCATGGCTTGAACAGCGGCCCTGTCCGTGGTGGGGACAATCTGGACGGCATGCAGGGGCAATCCGGCCTCTTGCATGGCCTGGGCCAGCAGTACGCCTAAAGCCTGGTTGGAATGAAAGGCATCAGACCCACCGCGTAAAATCACCGCGTTGCCCGCCCGGAGGCACAAAATGGCGGCATCAATAGTCACATTCGGCCGAGACTCGTAAATGATGGCGATGACCCCAAGGGGAATGCGCATCCTACCCACCAGCAACCCATTGGGGCGTTTTTGCATGGAATCAATCTCTCCCACAGGATCGGAAAGCTGGGCCACGAACCGGCAAGCCTCTGCCATGGCATCAATGGTGGCATCCGTCAGCATGAGACGTTCGATTCTGGCTGCATCCATGCCTTTGGCTCGGGCAGATTTCAAATCTTCGGCATTGGCTGCAAAAATTTCTGTACGATGTCCTTCCAAAAGTTCCGCAAGCCTGATCAGAGCCTTTTCCTTGTCAAGGCTCCCAACCCGGAGCATCTGTTGTCCCGCTTTTTTGGCATTAACGGCCAATTCTTTGATCTGTTCGGTACAATTCATCTATCATTACCTCATGCTGTTCATAATGTAGGAAACTCTTGTTGCGCCACATTCTCCGTTTACGGATTATCGAACACGGTATGTTCATTTTTTTATCCAGCAAATATCAGGACATCGTTTCGACAAAGGCAGACGTGTCCTGCGGGAATGTGCATGTCTCGTGCACACTATCCGACCACGCTCCTTCAGCCAACGATGATAATGACTGGAATGTACACATTATTTTACAAATTTGTTCCATGCATGCTAGCTGAATCCTCCTTTGGTTTCAAGCCTTCACGATTAACCTGGAAAAAAGCCCACGAAAATTTTGACCTTTTTGCAAATACTGCATACAAGACGAGGTCTTCAATCAGTTTAAGATGATACAGGAGGAATTACCAGAATGACTGATAAGCAGAATATACCACAAGAAAATGATTTTATTGGCGAAATTGCGCAGGAAGCCGATCATGACATGCACCCTTTCCTGAAAAAAATTTTGGACAATATGCAACCTATCGCCATTGGCATCGGGGCCATTATTCTGGTCGTAGGCGGTTATACAGGCTACACCTTGTACGCCAAAAATCAGACCGTGAAGTTGAACAATGAATTAGGGACCATTCTGACCATGGATGATTCCGCCAAGCAGATACCATCACTACACGAATTTATCGAAAAAAATCCTTCGTTCATGTCCGTGGGCACGCTTATGGAACTTGCCAATGCAGAGATGAAGAACAAAAACTACCAGGAAGCCGCTGATGCATGGGCCAAGGTAGCTGCGCAGACCGATAAAGATATCAAGATCCTTGCCCTCATGGGACAGGCCCGTGCGTTGAGTCTGCAAAAAAAATACAAAGATGCTCTGGCTATACTTGAAGGGATTGATCCCTTGGTAGGCAAAGATTTTGCCACGCCTCTGGGCCGGCAGATAGCCTTTACCGCGGAACAAACCGGAGATTGGAAAAAGGCACTTGCCGCGTATGAAGGTCTGAAAACAGATGGGGCCGTGACCAACACCGCCTTTCTGGACATGAAAATAGCTGCAATCAAAGCAAAGATGCAGGGCTAGCACCAGCCAGATCATAGGGAAAAACGCATGCAAGGGTCGGAATGTCCCTGCGGGAGCCAGGCCGGCATCTTTGCGATAAAGGGTGTTTTCACTGTATTCTTGGCATGTTGCAGTGCATGTTTGCGTATCATCATCCGATCAACTTCAACTAAGGGCTAGTGAATTATGAGTCATCCCCTCTTGAGCACCCACCAAGACACGAAGATGCTCCTTCTCGGTAACGAAGCCATTGTCCGGGGAGCATTAGAAGCAGGTATCGGTTTCGTTTCCTGTTATCCGGGCACCCCTTCTTCGGAAGTCCCGGATAACTTTTATCCCATTGCCACTGAAGGCGGATTTACCTTTGAATACTCAATCAACGAAAAGGTAGCGATGGAAATAGCTGGAGGTGCAAGCCTAGCAGGCGTTCCCTCCATGGTAACCATGAAGCATGTTGGGGTAAATGTTGCGGCCGATCCCATGATGACCCTCGCCTATATCGGTACCCCCGGCGGCATGATTATCCTGAGTGCTGATGATCCGGGGTGCCACTCCAGCCAGAACGAGCAGGACAACCGCTACTATGCACGTCTTGGTGGTATCCCCTGCTTTGAACCGGCCACGGCTCAGGAATGCAAGGACATGACCCGCGATGCCCTGGCTATGTCCAAAAAATACGAACAACCCGTGATGTTGCGGACCACCACCAGGGTCAACCACCTTCGCGGACCCGTAGCATTTGGTCCCCTGCCCAAGCCGAAAGCCAAAGGGCATTTTGAAAAAAATCCCATGCGTTTTGTGCCTGTTCCTGCTGTATCTAGAGTTCGTCATAATGTGCTGCTGGACAAACTTTCACATTTTGAAAATGAAGCCGAGTCAAGTATCTGGAATACCGAGCACGGCAAAGGCAGAACAGGAGTCATCGCTTCCGGAATCAGCCGAGCCTATCTCAATGATGCCGTTACCGAGCACGGCCTGGGTGAAAACGTACGTATTCTTGAACTGGGCATGACCTATCCCCTCCCCAAAAATCTGATCATACATTTTTTAAAGAAGATCGATACCCTTATTATTCTGGAAGAACTGGAACCGATTGTAGAAAATACCGTACGGGCCCTCATCCAGGAACAGCATCTTAATATCGAGGTGGTCGGCAAAGGAGCGCATCTCCCCCGCCAGGGTGAATATTCAACAACCATGGTCCGGGATATTCTGTTGCGCACTCTCAATAAACCTCTTCCCGATCATACACCCTGCGAAGTACCCCAAAAATTGCCCATGCGTCCGCCCAACCTTTGTGCCGGATGTTCACACCGATCCACTTATTATGCCGTCCGCAAAGTATTCGGGGACAATGCCGTCTATTCTTCGGATATCGGCTG
>JAQVZR010000302.1 GCA_028708105.1 Desulfoplanes sp.
AATGAATGGCTTACATTGCTGTTCTCTTTGGACCGCCAGTCAAGCTCCTGCACATAGCCGTCAATGGTATTACGCACAAAATCGGCCTCGACCTCTCTGGCCCGTCTACGGCTGTCCCTGTACAAAATATAGGATTTGACCACCCGGGGCAGGTTCTGCTGAACAAGGACCTGCTCGACGCGGTCCTGAACATCCTCGATATGGGGACAATCATCCCCTTCAAGCCATTGTTCCACTTTTTTGGTCATCCGTTTGGCCAAAAGGATGTCATTGATTTTCTGGGACTTAAGAGCCTTATGGATGGCAGACTGGACTTTAGAACTGTCCCATTCGGCGATAGAGCCATCACGCTTGATAATATGCTTTACATTTGTAGCTGACAAAATAATTCCCCTTTACTCGGTGGTCCATGATACTATCCGATCCAGCGTCTTCTCAGGCACAGAATATCGCACCCAACAAGAACCTTTTCCCAAGGCTTTTGCCGACAACAGTAGTGGATCGGGGTATTGGATAAAATGACCAGAGGCTGGAATCCTCCGATCAAGCGTATATCGATTTTCTCTGCAGCGCGCTCTCATCCTCGTGGGATTGCCGGAGAAATGCTCCAAGAAAGGCGTCTGACTCATCCCCGTAAAATATATTACTAACAAAGGGGTTTACAGTGGCGGGACCGCTCCGGAATCGCACCGGATTACCTTGTGCTGCCTAGGGCAACGACCTGAAGATATGTTGAAAAAAGCAATGTGTTATGTATGCGCATTGGTATTTTTTTGCAAGGGGACATCCCTTTTGAGTTATCAACATGTACGTTAAAATGAAGGTCTAGGGATTTACAAGCCTTGGACTGCAATCACCCACAGTTCTCCACACCCAATCCAGACAACGAACATATATTTGTGCATAAAAAAAGCCGCCCGGAGGCGGCCTCTTTTATGCACATCACAACAAATCCGATTAGGAATTAAGTTCCTTCTCCTTGGGAAAAACAGGAAGATACCGGTAAGAAAGACTCATGACCAGGAATCCGTACGCAACAATCATGAGAGATGTCGACCATTCTGCCCAGTTGGGGGCATACGTCTGCCAGGCATCAAAAGGCAGGACCGGATGGGCCGAAGTCTGAACAGTCTGTACGAAACGGTTGATGACAATACCGCTACAGTTTAAAAAGGCTGCAATGTACATGAGCCCGTGTATTTTGCGCACGGCCGGAATGATGAGCATGATTGCAGGAACGACCCCGCAAATACCCAATTCCGTCCAAAGCAGCCATTTTCCGTAGGCCAGGCCATAAAACATCTGATCAAAGGTCAGGCCCTCTTTGGGCAACATTCCATTTGCCCACGCCCAAGTATCCATAATTTTCCAGAATATGTAAAAACAGAGCAACATACCGGAAATCTTGGCCATGAGTTCTTTGGTGAAATCATCAACCAGTTTTTTGCCGCTCAAAGCTTCCATGAGCTTGTTCACCAACAGGGTGAAGGAAGGACCAGAGGCAATGGCCGAAGCAATGAACAGGAAAAATGTCCAAGGCCAGATGAAGAAACCTTCACGGAAGGCATAGGGTCGACCGAAAAGAACGCCGTACATACCGCCCAGAGATCCCTGATGGAAAAAGGACAGAAAGGTTCCGATACCGGCAAACAACGGCATGTAGATATGGAAGTTATGGGCCAGATGGTGACAGAAGCGATTTTTGTTGATCATCCTGTTTTCAAGAATCAGAGGTACGTACTCAATCACGAGCACCGTACAATAACAGGTGATACAGAAAATGACTTCAGTGAGCATGGAATGGACATTGGGATGCCAATATCCGAACCAACAACGCAAAGGCTGGCCAATATCCAGAACCAGAACAATCATTGCGCCGGAATAACAGAGAAAACCAACCAATACGGTAAGATTGATGATATTTTTCAACTGGTCAATGCGCAGGATATAACGCAAAAACCCTGTAAAAAAGGCTCCGGCACCCAGGGCGATGACAGCCAGATCAAAAGTGATCCACAAACCGAATCCGAAATAGTTATCGAGTCCGGTGGTTCCAATCCCCTGAGAAAGGACAACAAAGGCCCCGTAAAGGCCCCATGCAATAAAAACCCCGATAAATGTCAGCCAGAGCAGAAACTTCCCAATTGAACACCGTTGTACCCCTTCGGGTATCCAAGCTTTATCAATCATTGTCTACTCTCCCTTGGTCTTTTCGTTTGTGAGATAGTTGTCGCCCTGTCTGCGGACCCATTCTCTTTTGGAAGAATAGTAGACCTGGGGATCTGTTCCCAGACGTTCCAGCAGTCTGAACGCCTCGGGTTTATGGGACAACTCATAGACCTTGTGCTTGGGATTGTTCAAATCACCAAAATGCATGGCACCGTTGGGGCAGGCAGCCACACAGGCCGGGATATAATCCCCTTCTTCAAGATGCGACGGATCTCTGCCTTCCGCCCGGGCACGTTCCTTGGCTTCTGCAAATTTGTGATGGCAGAAAGTGCATTTTTCAGCAACACCGCGGGGACGTACAGAAACATTGGGGGTCAGCGTCTTTTCCATGCCTTCAGGCCAGATGGGATCAAACCAGTTAAAATACCGAGCATGGTAAGGACACGCAGCCATACAATACCGGCAACCAATACACCGGGGATAAACCTGACTGACGATGCCGCCTTCCTCGTTCTTGTCAATGGCCACAACAGGGCAGACATGCAGACAGGAAGGATTCCCACACTGCATGCAGGGACGGGGCAGATAGGCCACGTCATGCTCGGGATAGGCTTTGCCGTTGTTCATTTCATACACAAGCAGCCAGGAAAGAGTGCGCAGCTTGTTGGATGAGTCAGGGGTCGGGGCAATGTTGTTCTCAGCCTCGCAGGCAACCATACAGGCACCACAGCCGGTACACTTGTCCAGGTCAATGACCATGCCCCATTTGATGTTAGATTCTTTATGCTCCATAATGGACTACCTCTTTGTTAGGCCTTGGTGATTTGTACCTGGGGGTTACCAAACACGGACATTCCCGTTCCGCCTTCGCGCTGAACATCCAGCAGCTTATAAACATTGTCCCCTTTGTTCTTGGAAAATGCATCTCCTACCGTATGACCAAGGCAGAGAGGCATGGCAACCACGCCGGGCATGATGGCCTCTGAGAGGGAAACAACGGCTTTGCAGGAACCGGCAGGACTCTTCACCTGGACAGCGTCATCCTGCTTCATTCCAAGTTTACCGGCAGTGGCAGCGTTCATCTGGACACAGAGCACATTTTTCTTGAGCTCGGTATTGCGGATGGTAATCGTGCCAAAAGGCGTTGTGGGCGTGCCATCAACGCCAAGATGCAACCGGGCGAGAGGAGCCAGGATCATTGCTCCAGCCGGAACCTTGGCAAGACTGAGGGCGCGCAAGGCGTCGTTCCACAGGGAAACGCCAG
>JAQVZR010000303.1 GCA_028708105.1 Desulfoplanes sp.
CTCGGCAGTTGCATATTTGACCAGGTCGCTGGATATACAGAAAGCTTTGATGTCCCGGAGTTCTTCTCTGCGTAACGGGGTTTGTTTCAGGGCCGGGAGCAGTTCTTCGGTGGTCATTTCCAGCGCATTGATGTGAAATCGTGCCCCCACATAGGCCCGCAGAATCTGGCTGATGCGGAAATAATAGGGTTTGTCTCCCAGATCAGAGGCAGCCTGCAATTGGTCCAGATCTTTGAATGCCTGTTCGTGGGGCAGCAGGACGGGAATGGGTGATGCATTTTTTGTGCGTTTTTTCCACCATTTCCAGGCAAACCAGGCCAGAATGGCCAGGAGAATGCAACCCAGTATAACGAGTACCACGGGCAGCCATTCCACTCCGTGAAGGGGCAGAATGGGTTTGATGTCCCGGATATCGGTCATGGGCTGAGCGGCCCCGGTCGCATTGGTCAGTGTCTGGTTCATGACCGGGCCCTTTTTTCTCGTATTCTAAAAAAACGGTACAGGGCGTCCACCAGCGGGGCATCGGTGTGTATTTCCATGCAGTCGATTCCTGCCCGTTTCAGTGCCAGCAGCGTGTTCGTATAGGTTTGCAGCTGCATGTCCGTATAGGCCTGCCGGATTTTTTTATCCGTACAGTCGATGTGTAGCTGTTCTCCTGTTTCCAGGTCTCGGGCACAGAGCATGCCTCCTGAAGGCAGGGCGAAATCTCCGGGGTCGGTGACTGGTACGGCAATGAGGTCATGGCGTTTGCTCAGGCTGCGCAGAGAGGATGTCGGGTCGGGGCCCAGAAAATCGGAAACCAGAAAGGTGACGGTCTTTTTGCGGCAGACCTTGCCCAGAAAATCCAGGGCCCGGATTATATCAGTGCCCCTGTATTTGGGAGTAAAACTGAGAATCTCCCGGATGACCCGCCAGACATGGGATGCCCCCCGTTTGGGCGGGATATAGCGTTCAATATCTCTGGTAAACAGGATCACCCCGACTTTATCTCCGTTCTTGATGGCATGGAAGGCCAGGATGGAGGCCATTTCGGTGATGGTTTCGCGTTTGTTTTTTTCTGTGGTCCCAAAGAGTCCCGAGCGGCTCATGTCCACCAGGAGCATGATCACCTGCTCCCGTTCTTCCCGGTATCTCTTGATGTAGGGATGCCCCATGCGGGCCGTAACCTTCCAGTCGATGGACTTGATTTCGTCCCCGGGCACGTATTCGCGCACCTCCTCAAATTCCATGCCCGAGCCCCGGAAGGCTGAACGGTAATGCCCGGCCATCATGGAATCCACCACCTTGCTGGAGGTGATGTGGATGCGTTTTATTTTTTTCAGTAGTTCGGGTGAGAGCATGATACCATATATTTTTTTCGCGCGGATGCGTGAAGAAAAACGGTTTGAGATGTTTGGGAACGATGTTTCCCGCGGCGTTTTAGTGTGATTCTTTTTTTTGTTTGTATCTTACTCAGAAACGCAGAGAACAGCGGATCAGGGGACTTCGATGGAATCAAAGATCCGGGCGATGACCTGGTCTGTGGTCATGTCTTCGGCCTCGGCCTCATAGGTCAAGATGATCCTGTGGCGCAGCACGTCCGGGGCTATGGTTTTGATGTCCTGGGGGGTGACGAAAGCCCTGCCCTGGAGAAAGGCGTAGGCCCGGGCCGCTATGGTCAGGTAGATGGTCGCCCGCGGGGAGGCCCCGAACTGGATGGCGTTGGCCAGGTCTGTGAGACCGTATTTTTCAGGTTCTCTGGTGGCAAAAATAATGGTAATGATATAGTCGAAAAGTTTGTCATCCAGGAGCACATTCTGGATAAGATTTCGGATTTCTTCCAGATTTTTTGGGGTCATGATGGGTTCGGGCTGGATGTACCGGTCCAGTCCGAAACGTCGGGCGATTTCTTTTTCATCCTCTCGTGTGGGGTAGCCGATGCGCAGTTTGAGCATGAACCGGTCCACTTGAGCTTCGGGCAGGGGATAGGTGCCTTCCTGCTCGATGGGATTCTGGGTGGCCATGACCAGAAAGGGATCGGGCAGGGCAAAGGTCTGGTTGCCGATGGTGATCTGGCGTTCCTGCATGGCCTCGAGCATGGCGGACTGCACCTTGGAAGGGGCCCTGTTGATTTCATCGGCCAGGATGATGTTGTGGAACAAAGGGCCTTTTTTGATACTGAACGATCCGGTTTGGGGCTCGAAGATTTCCGTGCCCAGAATGTCGGCGGGGAGCAGATCCGGGGTGAATTGGATGCGTTTGAATTCCGCCTGCAGTGTCGATGCCAGCGCCTTGACCAGGGTGGTTTTGGCAAGGCCCGGTACGCCTTCAATAAGTACGTGGCCTTTGGTGAAAAGGCCAATGAGCAGCCGGTCGACAAGGTCTTGCTGGCCGACGATAACTTTGGCGATTTCCTGGCGCAGTTGGTTGACGGTCAGTACCTGGGATTCAATGGAGTGTTGGATGTCCTGGATCATTGTGTTGGCAGTGGGGTTAGATGTTGGGGGCGCACATGATGAAAGGTGCATGGTTGTTCTCAGAGCTGCATCCAACGGCGTATCAGGTAGAGAAACTATGTATGATCTCTATGGGATGCAGCGGCAAAAAAACCAGGATCAAATCTAGAATTTTTGTTGGTATTGTCAAGTTCCGGATTCCTGGTAGCATGGCTGACTCCGGCTCGTATGCCGGTCGTTTCCCGCATCGTTTTCTTGTACATGACGGGGGGTACGGAAAAAAATGTGCTCTCCGCACCGATCAGGGGAAAGTGATGTTGGACCATTGATCTATTGTGCGGTATTAACCGAATAGTGTCGGATGGGTTGCTATGCGCAGCATCCATCCGCCGGGTGTTTCGGATGATGTTGAGAAGCCTTCTTCCGGATTGAATATATATGTATGGCACAAGGAGTATATCATGAAAACACGGATAGTTGCCACCCTGGGTCCCGCCTCGACCGAGTACGAAAAGATGAAGGCCATGGCCCTGCACGGCGTCAGAATTTTTCGTCTCAATTTTTCTCATGCTGATGCGGCATTTTTTGCGCCGACCATCAAGATGATCCGTGAAATTGAGAATGAGCTGGATATTCCGCTGACGGCTCTGGGAGATTTGTGCGGTCCCAAAATTCGTATCGGCGAGGTGGAGGGATCTCCTCTGGAGATAGAAAAGGGGAGCAGCGTGTGTCTGGGTACCCCGGATCTTAAAGACAAGTCGGAAGGCTATCCCTTTTTGTCCCTTGATTTGCCCGCATTGTTACAGGGACTAGAGGTTGGCATGCCCGTCTCCTTGAGCGACGGGCTGCTCACGTTCCGGATTGTCCGGGTTATGCAAAAGGACGCTTTGTTTAAGCTCGAGGCCCAGAACGGGGGGATTTTGACCTCCAATAAGGGGATTTTTTTCCCGGGGAAGGAACACGCCATCCCAGCCATCACGGACAAGGACCG